>NZ_FUKP01000067.1:0-201768 GCF_900163825.1 Micrococcus lylae
GGAGGTTCTTTTCATCGTCAACGTCTATCTGTCACCAACGTCATGGCCGAGTACATCTAGGCCTCGGCCTGGGAGAACGCCTCCCTCATCTCCTCCCAGCAGGCCCAGGGGAGTCTCAGGCTGCCTCGTTCTCGGCGCCGGCCAGGTGCTCGCCGGCGGTCTCGGGCGCAGCCACCGCCATCGCGGCCAGGGACAGCGCCACGAGCAGGCCGGTGAGCACGAACGCCCCGGTCAGGCCGAGCATCGGCACCAGCCAGCCCACGAACAGCAGCGGGCCCACGCCGGCGGCCACGCGGGAGGCCGCGGAGGCCCAGCCGAAGCCGGAGGCGCGCAGGGTGGTCGGGTACAGCTCGGTGACATACGTGTAGAGCACTGGCACGGCCACCTGCACGAGGAAGCCGAACAGCAGCACCAGCGGCAGCGCCGCCGCGGGCACGCCCAGCACGGAGCTGAGCCACACGAGCACCGCGCAGGACGCCAGGGAGCTGACGGCCAGCAGCCGGCGGCGCCCGGTGCGCTCCACCAGGACGGCGGAGGCCACCACGCCCAGCAGGCCGACGGCCGCCATGCCGGAGGTCATCACGAACGCCCGCGACTGCTCGTGGCCGGCCTCCACGAGGAAGGTCGGCAGCCACTGCAGGGCCAGGTAGTAGGTGAGCATGATCGAGCAGAACAGCGCCCAGGCCACGGCGGTCACCTTCGGCGAGTGCCGCCAGACCTCCACGAGCTGCTCGCCCACGGCCTGCAGCCCGCCGCCCAGTCCGCTGCCGGAGGGCTCGGGCATGGTGTATTCGCGGCGCTCGGCGCCGGTGTCCTCCACCAGCGTGTCGACGACGGCACGCGCCTCCGCCTCGCGGCCTCGGCTCATCAGATAGAAGGGGGACTCGGGGACGCCGCGGCGCACAAGGAACACCAGCAGCGCGGGCAGGACCATGGCGAGCAGCGGCAGCCGCCAGTCGCCCCAGGTGGCCACGAGCCAGGCGGACACCAGGCCGCAGAGGGCTGCGCCGACCGGCCACCAGCCGTCCATGGCGGTGAGCACCCTGCCGCGCAGGTGCCGGGGCGTGAACTCGGAGACCAGGGCGTAGTCCACGGGGATGGTGCCGCCCAGGCCGATGCCGGCGAGGAAGCGGAAGAACGCGAACCAGCCGATGGACGGGGCGAGCGCGCCGGCCAGGGTGAAGATCGAGAACACCAGCAGCGTCAGGGCGAACGCCTTCTTGCGGCCCAGCCGGTCCGCGATCGTGCCCCAGAGGAAGGCGCCCACGCCCATGCCGATGAGGTTCGCGGTGCCGATCCAGGCGGCCTCGGACCTCTCCAGCCCCCATTCGGCGGTCAGCAGCGGGATCATCACGCCGTTCAGTGCGACGTCCCAGGCGTCGAACATGAAGCCGAGCCCGCCGATGAGGAAGATCCGGCCCTGCACGGACCAGCGCCACGGCAGCTCCTGCACGACCTCCTCTCCGGTGGGGAGGCGGCCGCCGGCAGGGGCGGCGGCGGTGGTGGCGGGGGAGGAGGACATCGGCGTCGGTCTCCTGTGCTCTGGTGTGCGGTGTGGTCTCAGGCCACGGGCGGGGTCCGTCCGGGCCCGGCCCCGTCCGCGGGGCGAGGCCCGTGTGGGGTCGTCGTCTCGGTGGTCGAAGCGAGGGCCAGGCTCCGCGCGGGGCGAGGCGCCTCGTGCCGCAGGGACTCGATGACCGCGGGGACCCGGCCCCGTCCGCGGGGCGAGGCGCCCACCGGCGGCGAGTGCCGTCGTCGTGGGTCAGGGGAGAGTATGCGCAGGACCGACGTGGCGTGCCACCTCTAGACTGGCTTCGTTACTTCACCTTCGACTTTTCCCTGACGCTGAGGAGACCTCTGCCGTGAGCACCGCGCAGCCGACCGCGATCGACGCCCTGGACACCGTCCCGCTGAAGCGGGCCCTGATCTCCGTGTATGACAAGACCGGCCTCGAGGAGCTCGCGACCGGGCTGCACGCGGCGGGCGTCGCGATCGTCTCCACCGGCTCCACCGCGAAGCGCATCGCGGACGCCGGCGTCCCGGTCACCGAGGTCTCCGAGGTCACCGGCTTCCAGGAGTGCCTGGACGGCCGCGTGAAGACCCTGCACCCGCGCGTGCACGCCGGCATCCTCGCCGACCGCCGCCGCGAGGACCACCGCGCCCAGCTGACGGACATGCAGATCGAGCCGTTCGACCTGGTGGTGGTGAACCTCTACCCGTTCGTGGACACCGTGCGCTCCGGCGCCGCCGAGGACGAGGTGGTGGAGCAGATCGACATCGGCGGACCGTCCATGGTCCGCGCGGCCGCGAAGAACCACGCGTCCGTGTCGATCGTGGTGGACCCGGCCGCGTACGGGGAGGTCGTTCAGGCCGCGAAGTCCGGCGGGTTCGACCTGAAGGCCCGCCGCCGCCTGGCATCCCTGGCGTTCGCGCACACCGCGGCCTATGACAACGCGGTGGCCGCCTGGACCGCCGCCCACTACGGCGCGGACACCGAGGACGAGGACGTCCCGGTCTTCCCGCCGTACGCCGGCTTCTCCCTCGAGCGCGCGGACATCCTCCGCTACGGGGAGAACCCGCACCAGCCGGCCGCCCTGTACGCGGACTCCTCGGCGGCCCCGGGCATCGCCCAGTCCGAGCTGCTGCACGGCAAGGCCATGTCCTACAACAACTACGTGGACGCGGACGCCGCCGTGCGTGCCGCCTACGACCACGCCGGCCCGGCCGTCGCGATCGTCAAGCACGCCAACCCGTGCGGCGTGGCCGTGGCCGACCAGGGCGAGGACATCGCCGTCGCCCACGCCAAGGCCCACGCCTGCGATCCGGTCTCCGCCTTCGGCGGCGTGATCGCCGCGAACCGCCCGGTGACCGCGGCGATGGCCGCGCAGGTGAAGGACATCTTCACCGAGGTGGTGGCCGCCCCGGCCTTCGACCCCGAGGCCGTCGAGATCCTCACCGCCAAGAAGAACCTGCGCCTGCTGGCCCTGCCCGAGGGCTTCGAGCGTGACGCCGTGGAGGCCAAGCAGGTCTCCGGCGGCATGCTCATGCAGATCACGGACGCGGTGGACGCCGACGGCGACGACCCGGCGAACTGGACCCTGGCCGCCGGCGAGGCCGCGGACGAGGCCACCCTCGCCGATCTCGCCTTCGCCTGGCGCGCTGTCCGCGCCGCCAAGTCCAATGCGGTGCTGCTGGCCTCCGGCGGTGCCACCGTGGGCGTCGGCATGGGCCAGGTCAACCGCCTGGACTCCTGCCGCCTGGCCGTGGAGCGCGCCAACACCCTGGGCTCCGCCGTCACTGGCGGCCAGGACGTGAACTCCGCCGGCGGCGCCGAGAACGTCACCGGCGCCGGCGCCCCGGAGCGCGCCCGCGGCGCCGTGGCCGCCTCGGACGCGTTCTTCCCGTTCGCCGACGGCCTGCAGATCCTCATCGACGCCGGTGTGAAGGCCGTCGTGCAGCCGGGCGGCTCCGTGCGTGACGCCGAGGTGGTCGAGGCCGCGAACGCCGCCGGCATCACCATGTACCTCACCGGGGCACGCCACTTCTTCCACGGCTGAGCCTGTGTCCGACCCGCACCGCAGCCGCCACGGCGCCGCCCTGTCCCCTGAGGATGAGGGCGGCGTCCCCGCGTCCGAGACCGATCGCCATGCAGCCCACGACCGTCATCCCGCCACCTCCGGGCTGCCCGAGCTCACGGAGGACGGGATCCGCGAGCTGCTCCGGAGGGACCGGTTCGACGCGGCCGTCGCGCAGCTGCGCCTGCTCCCGGCGGGCGACGTCCTCGAGTTCCTGGACCGCTGCGACCCGGACGAGGTCCCCATCCTGTTCCGCCTGCTGGAGAAGGACACGGCAGTCCGCGTGTTCACGGACATGGAGCCTCGGCAGCAGTCGGACCTGATCGCCCAGCTCCAGGACGGGCAGGTCCAGGACCTCTTCGGCCGCCTGCACACCTCCTCCCAGGCCCGCCTGGTCGACGAGATGCCGGCGAAGGTCGCCCGGCGCCTGCTGGACGGCCTGGGCCCGGAGGCCCGGGACCGTGCCGGCGAGCTGCTCGGCTACCCGGCCCACTCGGTGGGCCGCCGTGTCCGCACGGCCCCGGTGCGCCTGCGCCGGGACTGGAGCGTGGCCCATGCGCTCGAGCAGGTCCGCGTCCACGGCGAGGGGGACCGGCGCGCGCTGGCCGCCCTGCCGGTGGTGGGGGACCTGCATCGGGTCGTGGGGATCGTGGAGCTCGGAGAGCTCACCACCGCAGACCCGGGCGGCACGGTCGAGGCCCTCATGGACGATGCGGTGGCGGTCCCCGCAGGCACGGAGGCGGAGGAAGCCGCCAGACTCTGCGCGGACCGCCGCCTGTGGTTCCTCCCCGTCACGGACGACGACGGCCGCCTCATCGGCATGTTCACCGTGGCCGACGCCCTCCAGGTCCTGGACGAGGAGTCCACCGAGGACGCTGCCCGCTCCGGCGGCGCAGAGCCTCTCGGCCGCCCCTACCTGTCCACCCCCGTGATGACTCTGATGCGGGCCCGTATCGTGTGGCTGCTCGTGCTCGCCGTGGGCGCGACGCTCACGGTGCAGGTCCTGGAGGTCTTCGAGGAGACCCTCGAGCAGCTGGTGGTGCTCTCCCTGTTCGTCCCGCTGGTGATCGGCACGGGCGGCAACACCGGCAACCAGGCGGCCACCACGGTCACCCGGGCGCTCGCCCTGGACGACGTCCGTCCCCGCGACGCCCTCCGCGTGATGCTCCGCGAACTCCGCGTGGGCTTCACCCTGGGGGCCTGTCTGGGCGGACTCGGGACACTCGTGGCGGGCCTGTTCTACGGGTGGGACATCGGCGCGGTGATCGGTCTGACGCTGCTGTCCGTGTGCACCCTGGCGGCGACCGTCGGCGGACTCATGCCCCTGGCCGGCAAGAAGGTCGGCGTGGACCCGGCGGTGTTCTCCAACCCGTTCATCTCCACACTGGTGGATGCCCTGGGCCTGGTCCTGTACTTCCTGATCGCCCGGGCGCTGCTCGGCCTCTGATCAGCGACGCCGGGCCGCAGACAGCGGCTGGGTCCCGTGCGGCCGGTCGTCGGGCTACCGTGAGAGACGACGACGGCCCCTCGCCTGTCCGGGCACGTCACCGCCTGCATCGCCACTGTGGAAGGACCGACGATGAGCACCCCGTACCAGCCGCACGAGAACGACGACCGCATCGAGGATCAGGCCCGCCACGGCTGGGACCGGCCGGGCTACGGCGGCTACGGGGACTACGGGCCGGCCCCGTACCAGCAGTCCTACGGCATGGCCGCCGCGCAGGAGGGCCAGCGGGCGGGGCAGCTGGCGATCGCCTTCGGCGTGATCGGCCTGCTGTCCGGCCTGGGCGTGATCTTCGGCCCGCTCGCGATCTGGCAGGCGAACAGGGCGGACCGTGCCGGCGGCGTCGGCATCGGCGGGCGCGTGCTCGGCTGGGTGGCGATCGGGATCGCGATCGCGTTCGTGGTGCTCTTCGTCGCCTACGGCGTGTTCCTCTTCAGCATGGTCGAGTACATGTCCACCGAGTTCGGCGAAGACGTCCAGACCGACTTCAGCACGCGGTCCTGACACCGCACCGGACCCGGCCACGGACCGAGGCGAGGTCACAGGCGGCCCGGACGGGCCGTCGTCGGGCCTCCTCCGGTAGATTTGGGGGAGAGGAAGCCCTTTCCCCTGACGAAGACCCGGGGCGCCGAGGTGTGCCCCAGAAGGAGAGACGTCCCGCATGTCCAAGATCACCTACACGTTCACCGACGAGGCTCCCATGCTGGCCACCGGATCGCTGCTGCCGATCATCGAGGCCTACGCCGGCACCGCCGGTGTGGAGTTCGAGACCAAGGACATCTCCCTGGCCGGCCGCATCCTGGCCGCCTTCAACGACGTCCTGCCGGAGGACCAGCGCACTGCCGACGCCCTCGCCGAGCTGGGCGAGATGGTGAAGACCCCCGAGGCCAACGTCATCAAGCTGCCGAACATCTCCGCCTCCGTGCCGCAGCTGCGCGCCGCGATCAAGGAGCTGCAGGCCGCCGGCTACGACCTGCCCGAGTACGTGGACGAGCCGAAGACCGACGCGGAGAAGGACGCCAAGGCGCGCTACGACTCCGTCAAGGGCTCCGCCGTGAACCCGGTCCTGCGGGAGGGCAACTCGGACCGCCGCGCCCCGAAGGCCGTGAAGAACTACGCCAAGCAGTTCCCGCACTCCATGGGCGAGTGGACCGCCGACTCCAAGTCCGCCGTCGCCACCATGGGTGCGAACGACTTCCGCTCCAACGAGAAGTCCGTGACCCTGGACAAGGACGACGTCCTGACCATCGAGTTCACCTCCGCCGAGGGCGAGACCACCGTGCTCAAGGAGGGCCTGAAGGTCCTCGAGGGCGAGATCGTGGACGGCACCTTCATGTCCGCCAAGGCCCTGGACGCCTTCCTGGCCGAGCAGGTCCAGCGCGCCAAGGACGAGGGCATCCTCTTCTCCGCCCACCTGAAGGCCACCATGATGAAGGTCTCCGACCCGGTGATCTTCGGCCACGTCGTGAAGGCCTACTTCGCCGACCTCTTCGCCCAGTACGGTGACAAGCTGGCCGAGGCCGGCCTGTCCGCCAACGACGGCCTCGCGGCCATCGAGGCCGGCCTGGACAAGCTGGACGCCGAGACCGCCGAGGGCGTGAAGAAGGCCATCGCCGACGCCTACGAGAACGGCCCGGACCTGGCCATGGTGAACTCCGCCAAGGGCATCACCAACCTGCATGTGCCCTCCGACGTGATCGTGGACGCCTCCATGCCGGCCATGATCCGCACCTCCGGCCAGATGTGGAACAAGGACGACAAGACCCAGGACACCCTGGCCGTCATCCCGGACTCCTCCTACGCCGGCGTGTACCAGGCCGTGATCGAGGACTGCAAGGCCAACGGCGCCTACGACCCGACCACCATGGGCACCGTCCCGAACGTCGGCCTCATGGCCCAGAAGGCCGAGGAGTACGGCTCCCACGACAAGACCTTCGTGATGACCGGCGCCGGCACGGTCGAGGTCAAGAACTCGGCCGGCGAGGTGCTGATCTCCCACGAGGTCGAGGAGAACGACATCTGGCGCGCCTGCCAGACCAAGGACATCCCGGTGCAGGACTGGGTCAAGCTGGCGGTCACCCGCTCGCGCGACTCCCAGACCCCGGCCGTGTTCTGGCTGGACGCCGAGCGCGGCCACGACGCTGAGCTGATCAAGAAGGTCGAGACGTACCTGGGCGACCACGACACCGAGGGCCTGGACATCAAGATCCTGTCCCCGGTCGAGGCCACCAAGCTGTCCGTGGAGCGCATCCGCCGCGGTGAGGACACCATCTCCGTGACCGGCAACGTGCTGCGTGACTACAACACGGACCTGTTCCCGATCCTCGAGCTGGGCACCTCCGCGAAGATGCTCTCGATCGTCCCGCTGATCAACGGCGGCGGCCTGTTCGAGACCGGCGCCGGCGGCTCCGCCCCGAAGCACGTCCAGCAGCTGCTGGAGGAGAACCACCTGCGGTGGGACTCCCTCGGCGAGTTCCTCGCCCTGGCCGTGTCCTTCGAGCATGAGGCCAAGACGAACGACAACAAGCGCGCCCAGGTCCTCGCGGACACCCTGGACGCCGCCACCGGCACCCTGCTGACCGAGGGCAAGTCCCCGTCCCGCAAGGCCGGCGAGCTGGACAACCGCGGTTCGCACTTCTACCTCGGCCTCTACTGGGCCCAGGAGCTGGCCAAGCAGACCGAGGACAAGGAGCTGGCCGAGGCGATCGCCCCGATCGCCGAGGAGCTGGCCGCCAACGAGGAGAAGATCGTCGGCGAGCTGAACGGCGTCCAGGGCAAGCCCGTGGACATCGCCGGCTACTACTACCCGTCCGTGGAGAAGGTCGCCGAGGTGATGCGCCCGTCGCAGACCCTCAACGACATCATGGCCAAGCTGGCCAAGTGACCCGCTGACGGCGCACCCCCGCCCCGGGCGCTTTCGTTCGGGAAAGCGTCGGGTTCTCGGGCGAAAGCGCCCGTACGACGAGGGCCCCGTCCCACCGGAGTGATCCGGTCGGACGGGGCCCTCCGCCATGCCTGCGCCTCTGCCGGCGTGCCGGGCGTCGTCGGTGATAGCGGACGTCCCCGTGGCGCCGAACCAGAACAATCGGCCTCTTCACGGTGGGGTCAAGGGGCCGGTTCTTCTGGCTCGGCGGACCGTGTCAGCCGGCCTACCGCGCCCGGCCTGACGCCTCACCTGGCGTGCTTCGCCTCGTGCTCCAGCAGCGCCCGCTTCGCCTCGGCACCGTAGAGATACGACCCCACGGACCCATCGGCCCTGACTACGCGGTGGCAGGGCACCACCACGGCCACGAGGTTCTTCGCGCAGGCCGTCCCGGCGGCCCGCACGGCGGTCGGCTTCCCGATCTCCTCGGCGAACCGGCCGTAGCTCAGCGGCGCCCCGGCCGGGATCCTTCGCAGCCCCTTCCACGCCGCCTGGCGGAAGTCGGTCCCCGGCTGCTCCACGGCCAGCCCGTCCAGTGCCCCCACATCGCCTCCCGCATACGCCGCCAGCGCGTCCGCCACGGGCTGCTCCAGCCTCGGGTGGGGCTCCACGGGCATCGGGTTCATCTCCCGCGCGGCCGTCGCCGGGGCGACCTCCTCGAGCCGGTCCATCAGCTCCAGCAGCAGCCGACCGATGGCGGCCGCCTGCGGCTCGTCGCCGGCGGGCACGGCCACGCCGGAGGCCCGCACGGTCTGGTCTTCGGGGGAGAACACGGCCACCAGGTTCAGCTCGGTGCCGGGCAGGGCGGCCGCGGTCCAGCGCAGCTCGGGCAGGACGTCGTCGAACGCGGTCACGGGGCCTTCCGGTGGCTTCGGGTGTGGGGAACGGCCACCGCCCAGGGATCACAGGATTCCCGGAGCCGACGGCCTCCTGACAGTGTCCCACCCGCATGGAACGCTGGCCACATGACCTCCACGGACGCCCCCACCGCCCACGTCTTCGAGCACCGCACGCTTCTGCGTCACCCGCGCGACGTCGTCTGGCGCTGGCTCACCCACCCCGGCGCCCTGACCCGCCTGACCCCGGACTACGCCGGCACAGTCCTGCAGGAGCCGGCGGCCGGCCTGCCCGTCGGCTCCGAGGCCGTCCTCGCCCTCTCCGCACCCGGCGGCCTCGGCCTGTTCGCCGGCGCGGCGCACGGCACGGTCTCCCAGGCGCTCTCCTCCGTCCTCCCCGGCAGGATCCCCGCCCCGCAGGTCACCTGGCGGGCCCGCCACACCGCCCTCGACCCCGGCACCATGTTCCGCGACGAGATGGTCTCCGGCCCGCTGCGCTCCTGGGTCCACACCCATACCCTCGCGGACGCCGCACCCGGCGAGGCGGACACGGCCGACGGCAGCCCCGGCACCGTGGTCCACGACAGCATCGCGTACGCCCTCCCTGCCGGCGACGCGCTCTCCCGCATCCCCGGCATCGGCGACCGCACCGGCCGTGCCGCCCGTCAGGCCTTCGAACGCATCCTGACCGCCCAGTTCCACTCCCGCGCCGCGACCATGGCCGAGGACCTGGACTTCTACGCCGCCCACCCCGGTCCGCTCCACGGCGCCCCCGCCAAGACGATCGTGGTCACCGGTGCCAGCGGCCTCATCGGCGCCCGGCTCTGCGCGCTGCTGACCTCCGGCGGGCACACCGTGATCCGCCTCGTCCGCGACGCCGCCCAGGCCTCCGCCGAGGACGCCTCCTTCTGGGACCCGCTGCGGGGAGAGGTGGACCGCGCCGTCCTCGCCTCCGCGGACGCGGTGGTCAACCTCGCCGGTGCCACCATCGCCGGCCGCATGACCGACGCCCACAAGGAGGCCGTCCACCACTCGCGTGTGTCCGGGACCCGCACGCTGGCCGAGGCCCTCGTCGGTCTCGCCTCCTCTGCGGCCGGCCGGACCAACGACGACGGCCGCCGGGCTCCCGCTCTCGTCAACGGCTCCGCGGTGGGCTGGTATGGCGCCGACGCCGGGGACGGGGGCCTTCCCGGGGGCCTCACCGAGGACCTCCCCTGCGGGGAGGACTTCTTGGCGGAGGTCTGCCGGGACTGGGAGGCCGAGGCCCGCGCCGTAGAGGAGGCGGGCATCCGCTGCGTCCGGGTCCGGACGGGCATCGCGCTCAGCCCGGCCGGCGGCATGCTGCGGCAGATCCTGCCGATCTTCCTGGCCGGCCTCGGCGGCTCGCTGTCCACGAAGGGCTCCGGCCCGGACGGCACCCCGTGGATGAGCTGGATCTCCGCCGATGACGCTGCGGCCCTGTTCGCGCACGCGGCCCTCGAGGACTCCGTCTCCGGGGCGCTGAATGCCGCCGCGCCGGATCCGGTCACGGCGAAGGAGTTCGCGGCCACGCTGGGCTCGGTGCTGCACCGCCCGTCCGCGGTGCCGGTGCCCGGCGTCGGACCGCGTCTGCTGCTGGGCCGTGAGGGGGCGGAGCTGATCGTGGACGCGGACCAGAAGGCGTCGTCGGCCGCGGCGGAGGCCGCAGGCCACCGCTTTCGCCACCGCACGCTCGATCAGGCCCTGCGCAGCGTCCTCGGCCGCTGACCTCCGGCGTCAGTCCTGCAGCGCGCCGGTCTCCCGGATGAGCTGGGCGAGGGCGGTGAAGGCATCCCGCGCGAGGGCCTCCCAGAGCTTCATGGCCAGCTGCGGGGTGGCCTCCTCGAGGGCGTACATGACCTGAGCGGTCAGCACGCGGGTGGTCACGGGGCCGCGGGCGCGGACGGTGCCGGGCTGGCGGCCGGGCTGGCCGAGGGCCATCTCGCCGAAGATCATGCCGGGGGTGAGGAGCATGCGGCGCATGCGGCGGCCGCCGGTGGCCTGGCCGGTGAGCTCCACCTGGCCGGAGGTGATCACGTAGATGCCGCCGAAGGGCTGGCCTGCGCGGCGGATGATCTGGCCGTCCTCGTACCGGCGGGTGTCCATCATGGACTCGACGAGGCGGGCGTCGTCCTCGGAGAGGTGCTGCAGCAGCGGGGAGAAGGCGGCCTCCTCCTCGGTCTTGGGCAGCAGGTGCGGTTCGTGGCGGGCCAGCAGGCGCTGCTCGCACCACTGCATGGCCTGCGAGCGGGAGGTGAAGAACACGAACTGGGTGGAGTCCAACGGCACGTCCGGCAGGAACGCCTCGGACTCGCGCAGGGGCTCGCGCACCTCGACTCCCTCGGACGCACCGGCGGCGCGGACCTGCTCCAGCAGGGACTCGTCGCGGTCCGTGACCACGATGTCCAGGCCGTCACGGAGCGCGTGCGCGATCCACTGGGCGATCAGGCGGCGGGCCGGCCCGGAGATGGAGGACACGGAGCGTACGTCCATGGCGAGGGTCTGCAGGTCGTCCGGCATGCTGCCGACCACGTGCACGAGCGCCTCCACCTGGCTGAAGCCGATGTGGCCGCCGAGCTCCATGAGGTGGACGGTGTCCGCATGGCGTTCGAAGGCCTGCATGACCTCGGCGGTGCGGGAGGTGCCGGAGGGGGCCTGGTCCACCCGGTAATGGGTGCGCAGGGCGGAGCGCGGGGAACCGGCCACCAGGGACGGATGCATCTCGAAGGCCTCCACGAGCGAGCGCAGCGCCTGCAGGCCGTGCGCGGAGATGCCGTTCTCGTCCAGACCGTGGGACTGGAGTGCGAGACCGAGGTGGCCGGGGACGACCACCATGATCGTGCCGCCGCGGCGGGAGGCCCAGCCGGGCTGGCCCACGGTGAGGGACCACAGCGGGTCCCGGGTGACGAGGCCGCAGGAGGACATCAGGGAGAGCACGGCCTGCACGGTCTCGGCGGAGAAGACGCGGTCGCCGGTGTGCGGGTGGACGCCGCCGTGGGCGAAGACGGAGGCGATCACGGACAGCTCGCGCACGTCCACGGTCACGGCGCGCAGGCGGGAGATGTCTGTGAGGATGACGGTGGGGTCCGCGTCGATCGCCTCGATGGACTTCATGAACCAGGCTGCGGCGCGGGTGCGGCGGTTGGCCTTGTCCTCTGCGCGGGCGGCGGTGTCCGTCACGGAGACCTCGCGCTCGAGCAGGGTGGAGGCCAGCTGCATGAAGCGGGCGGTGCGGTCTCGTCCGCCGCGGCCCTTCACGAGGGTCGCCGCGGCCACCACTCCGGTGTCCGTGAGCCCGTTGTAGGCGCGGTGGGTCTCCGGCTCGACCTCGATGCGGTGCAGGGGGTCGCCGGCGGGCTCGGTGCCGATGTGCTCGAGCACGGCGTCGATGCCGTGGTCCTCCACCGCCATCGCGTAGATCAGTGGTGCGGCGAGCGCCCCGAGGGTCACGGTCTGCCCCGTGCCGGCCTCGTAGCCGTAGCCGTCCACGAGGGTCATGGCGATGCCCAGACCGCCCGGCGTGTCCTCGCCTGTCTCGGCCTGGGCCGGCTTCGCGTAGGAGGCGGCGAGCAGGTCGAGGTGGTAGTGCACGGGCGTCATCATGCGGCCCAGCCTATCCACAGACCGAGGCCTGCGACACCCGGTCCTGGGCCACAATGGACGGTGATGACCTCCGCTTCTCCGCTCTCCCCGCTGGACCTGGACTCCTTCGTCTCCGGCCTCACGGTGGCGCAGGTGCTGCCGGAGCTCACCGACGCCCTGGCGGCCCACGGAGCGGCCGTGCTCCACGCCCCGCCGGGCACCGGCAAGACCACCGCGGTGCCCCCGCACGTCGCCCTGACGCTCGCCGACGCCTCGGGTGTGGCCGGGCGTGCCGACGAGGGCCCCTGGCCCTCGTCTGCCGCTGCGCCTGCCGCGTCGGCCGGCTCGTCCCCCGACGTCGCCGCCGACACCGCCGCTGCGGCCGCACCCCGTGTTCTGGTCACCCAGCCCCGCCGCGTGGCGGTGCGCGCAGCCTGGCGCCGCCTCCATGCCGCGGTCGAGGCTGCGTATCGGGCCGCCGGCGCCGCCGAGCCCGCGGCGCGGCAGGCCGCCGACGCCGCGGTCGGCTACACGGTCCGCGGCGACGCCGTGGGCCGCGGCCGCAGCCAGGTCGAGTTCCTCACCCCGGGCGTGCTGGTCCGGCGCCTGCTGAACGACCCGGAGCTGGCCGGCGTCGGGGCGGTCCTGCTGGACGAGGTCCACGAACGTGACCTGGACACGGACCTGCTCTTCGCACTGCTGGCGGACCTGCGGCAGCTGCGCGAGGACCTGCAGGTCGTCGCGATGTCCGCCACCCTGGACGCCGAGGCCCTCGCGGCCCGATGGGCCGAAGGTATGGGCCAGGACGCCGTTCCGGTGGTCCGCACCGAGGACGTCCTCCACCCGTTGACTGAGCGGTGGGCGCCCTACGGCTCCTCCCGCCTGACCGCGCGCGGCGGCTGCGAGCGCGGCTTCCTGGACCACGTGGCCGAGCAGACCGTGGCCGCGCACGCCGCGGCCCTCGCCGAGGACCCGGGCATCGACGCCCTGGTGTTCCTTCCCGGCGTGGCGGAGGTGGAGGCGGTGGCCGAGCGTCTGCGCGCCCGCGTCCCGGCCCACGACGTGCTCACCCTCCACGGCCGCCAGGAGCCGGCCGAGCAGGACGCCGCCGTCGCCGGCCGCGCACCCGGCGGCGCCCCGCGCATCGTGGTCGCCACGAATGTCGCCGAGTCCTCGCTCACCGTGCCCGGGGTGCGTCTGGTGGTCGACTCCGCCCTGGCCCGCGAGCCGCGCAGAGACGCCGGCCGCGCCATGACCGGTCTGGTCACCGTGCAGGTCTCCCGGGCCGCCGCCGGGCAGCGGGCCGGTCGTGCCGCCCGCCTCGGCCCGGGCACCGTGGTCCGCTGCTGCAGCCGCTCCGCGCTCGGCACCGCTCCCGCCGCGCCGACGCCCGCGCTCGACGTGGTCGACCTCGCCCCGCTCGCCCTCGCCCTGGCCGCCTGGGGCGCCCCGCGCGGCGAGGGGCTGGTGTTGCCCCAGGAGCCGCCGGCCGGTGCGCTCGCCGAGGCCGAGGCCCGTCTGCAGTCCCTCGGCGCCGTGGACGCGGACGGCCGCATCACCGCCCACGGCACCGCCCTGTCCACGCTCCCGGTCCCGCCGCACCTCGGGCACGCCCTCGGGTACGGCGCGCAGGCCGTGGGGGAGCAGACGGCCGCGGACGTCGTCGCCCTGCTCGCGGCCGACCTGCGCGCCCCCGGAGCCGACCTCACCGCCGCCCTCGCCCAGGTCCGCCGGGGCGGACCCGAGTCCCGGATGTGGCGCCGTGAAGCCGACCGCCTCGAGCGCCTGCTGCGTCGCGGTGCTCTCGCTCCTTCTCTTCCCGACGACGGCGCCGGCACCTCCGCCTCGCCCGGCGCCTCCGCGGCGACCGCCGCGCGCGGATCCGCCGGTTCCTCCGCAGGCCCCCGTCGTCTCGGCCGGGACGAGGAGGTCGGCTATGTGGTGGCACTCGCGGCTCCGGACCGCATCGCCCGTCGGGTGGGGGAGTCCGACGCCTACCTGCTCGCCTCCGGCACCCGTGCTTCCCTGCCTGCGGACTCGCCGCTGCGAGGCAGCCGCTGGCTGGCCGTCGCCGAGGTCCAGCGCACCGGCTCCGACGCCGAGGGCACCGGCGCCGTGGTCCGCGCCGCTGCCCCGCTGGGGGAGGAGGCCGCGGTCGCCGCGGGAGCCGGACTGCTCCGCCAGGAGTACGCCGCCGTCTGGTCTGGCGGACGGCTCAGGGGCAGCCGCCGTCGCCTCCTCGGCGGCATCGAGCTGGCCTCCCACAGCGAGGCCCCCACCGTCGAGGCCGCCGCGGACGCCGTCCGCGCCGCGTGGGCCGAGGAGGGTCTGAAGGGCTGGGGCGGCGAGACCGCGGACACGCTGCGCCGCCGCGTCCACCTGCTCCACCGCGTCCTGAAGGACCCCTGGCCGGACATGTCTGCCGCCGCCCTCGCCCAGGACGAGGACCTCGTCGCGGCCGTCGCCGCGCAGGTGGTGGCCGGCACCCCGCGGCCCCGGGTCGACCTCGCCGGACTGCTGCAGGGCCTGCTGCCCTGGCCAGCCGCCTCCGAGCTGGACACGCTCGTCCCCGCACGGCTGCCCATCCCCTCCGGGCGCACCGCCGCCGTGGAGTACCCGGAGGTCGGCGACGACGGCCAGCCCGTGCTCGCCGCCAAGCTCCAGGAGTTCTTCGGGGCCTCCGGCACGCCGACGGTCGCGGACGGACGCCAGCCGGTGCTGCTGCACCTGCTCTCGCCCGCCGGACGCCCGCTGGCCGTGACGGCGGACCTGCCCTCCTTCTGGGCCGGCGCCTACGCCCAGGTCCGTGCCGACATGCGCGGCAGGTATCCGAAGCACCCCTGGCCCGAGGACCCCACGACGGCCGAGGCCACGGGACGGACCCGGCGTCGGTGAGCCGGGCCCCGGCGGTCCGTCCGCGGACGGTGCGGCCGGGCAGGAAGTCGGGGTGCCGTCGTCGTGAAACAGGGCTCCGTAGGGGCACGGTGCGTGCTGACGGACGGCGAAGGGTCTAGGGTGTAGCGCAGATCACCCGGAAGACGGACGACAAGGAATCCCCGCCATGACGACTCCCCCCACCCGGTGCGGCCGGGGCCGGATGCTCGCGGCGACCGGCCTGGCCGCCGCCGCCCTGGTCTTGAGCGGATGCGCCGCCGACGACGGCGGTGGCACTCCGGTGCTGACCTGGTACACGAATCCGGACGACGGCGGCCAGGCCACCATCGCCGAGCAGTGCACCGAGGCATCCGACGGGAGGTACCGCATCGAGACCTCCATGCTCCCCACCGAGGCCTCCGCGCAGCGGGAGCAGCTCACCCGTCGCCTCGCCGCCGGCGACTCGTCCATGGACATCATGTCCCTGGACCCGCCGTTCGTGCCCGAGCTCGCCGAGCCCGGCTTCCTGGCGCCGGTGCCCCAGGAGCTGCAGAAGACCGCGCAGGAGAACACCCTCGACGGCGCGCTCGCCGGCGCGACGTGGAAGGACGAGCTCGTGACCGTCCCGTTCTGGGCCAACACGCAGCTGCTCTGGTACCGCAAGTCGGTGGCCGAGGCCGCCGGACTGGACATGGACAAGCCGGTCACCTGGGACCAGCTGATCGAGGCCGCCGAGGCCGAGGAGAAGTACCTCGGCGTCCAGGGGGCCCGCGCGGAGTCCATGACCGTGTGGCTCAACGCGCTCGTCGCCGGCGGCGGGGACGAGATCATCGTGGACCCTGAGGCCTCGGCGGACGAGATGACCACCAACCTCGCCGGTGAGGCCGGCACGAAGGCCGCCGAGATCGTCTCGACCATCGGCAAGAAGGGCCTCGGCGGCCCCGGCCTGCCGACCCAGCGTGAGAACGAGGCGATGCTGCAGTTCCAGGGGGACAAGGGCTCGTTCATGGTGAACTGGCCGTTCATCTGGGCGGCCACCAACGCCTCGGTCGAGGCGGGAGACCTGCCCGAGGACCTCCCGGAGGACATCGGCTGGACCACCTACCCGCAGACCGTCGAGGGGCACGAGGCCGCACCGCCGCTGGGCGGCATCAACCTGGGGGTCGGCGCGAAGTCCGAGCATCAGGACCTGGCCTGGGATGCCGTCTCCTGCATCACCTCCGCCGAACACCAGGCGGACTACTTCGTCACCAACGGCAACCCGCCGGCAGACCCGAAGGCCTACGAGGACGAGCGCATCAAGGACGCCTACCCCATGGCGGACGCGATCCGCGACTCCCTGGACATCGCGAAGCCGCGACCGCAGACGCCGTACTACAACGAGGTCTCCACGGCCATCCAGCAGCGCTACGCGCCGGTCTCCGGCGTCAACCCCGCCACCACGCCGGAGGAGACGAACACCTTCATCGAGCAGATCCTCCGAGGGGAGCGCCTCCTGTGAGCACCGTGTCCACCCCCGAGCGCGCATCCGGGCGCCGCCGCGTCCGCTCCGCCCGTGCGAAGTCCGAGGCCCGCCTCGGCATGATGCTGGCCGCCCCGGCGTTCCTCATCATGCTGTTCGTGGTGCTGTACCCCATCGTCCAGGCCGTCTGGGACTCCCTGTTCAGCTTCCGCCTGACCGCGCCGGCGGACAAGGAGTTCGTGGGCCTGAAGAACTACGGCACCATCCTCACCGACCCCGTGTTCTGGTCCGACCTGGGCGTCACACTGCTCATCACGGTGGTCACCGTGGCGGTCGAGCTCGTGCTCGGCTTCCTCCTGGCCCTGGTGATGCACCATGCGATCAAGTCCACCAAGGGGCTGGTCCGCACCATGATCCTGGTGCCCTACGGCATCATCACGGTCGTGTCCGCCTTCGCGTGGTTCTACATGTTCTCGATCGACTCGGGGTACATGAACTCGTGGCTGTCCTGGCTGCCCGGCGTGGACGCGAACCTCAACTGGTTCGCCCAGGGCTCCACGGCGCTGTTCGTGATCATGCTCTCGGAGATCTGGAAGACCACCCCGTTCATCTCCCTGCTGCTGCTCTCCGGCCTGGCCCAGGTCCCCGGCGACCTCACCGAGGCGGCCGCCGTGGACGGCGCCACCCGCTGGCAGCGCCTCACCCGCGTGATCCTGCCCAACATGAAGGCGGCCATCATGGTGGCGGTCCTGTTCCGCGCGATGGACGCCTTCCGCATCTTCGACGCCATCTTCATCATGACCAACGGCGCCTACGGCACTGAGGCACTGTCCCTGCTGGCGTACCGGACCTCCATCGGACGCCTGGAGATCGGCCTCGGCTCGGCGGTCTCCGTCATCCTGTTCCTGTGCGTGGCGCTGATGGCCTTCATCGCGGTGAAGGGCTTCAAGGTGGACCTCGCCGACCGAGGAGGCAACCAGTGAGCACTGTGGCAACCCCTGACAAGTCCGGCAACGCACCGGACACGTCCGCGCACGGGCGCACGGAGGCAGGGCGCAGCGCAGCGCCTCCGGCCAGGAAGAAGTCCGGGACGGGTCGGATCACCCTCGGCTGGTGGGTCCTCACCGTGCTGATCGGCATCTGGTGCCTGTTCCCGGTGTTCTCCATCCTGGCCACCAGCTTCAAGACGCCCTCGGACCTGTCCAACGGCCGGCTGCTGCCGACCTCCTGGTCCACCGTGAACTACGAGGAGATCTTCGTGGGCGGCTCCCGCGAGCTGTTCCTCACGGCACTGCGGAACTCGGTGGGCATCTCGGTGATCGCCACCGTGGTCGCCGTCGTCCTGGCCACCCTGTGCGCCTATGCGATCGCGCGCCTGGACTTCCCCGGCAAGCGGCTGGTGCTGACGGTCTCCCTGATGGTCTCCATGTTCCCGGTGATCTCGCTGGTGACCCCGCTGTTCAACGTGTGGCGGACCATCGGCCTGTACGACACCTGGCTCGGCCTGATCATCCCCTACCTCTCGCTCACCCTGCCGATCTCCATCTGGACGCTGGCCGCGTTCTTCAAGCAGATCCCGTGGGAACTGGACCAGGCAGCCCAGGTGGACGGCGCCACCCCGCTGCAGGCGTTCAGGAAGGTGATCGTCCCGCTGGCCGCGCCCGGCGTGTTCACCACCGCGATCATCGCGTTCTTCATAGCCTGGAACGACTTCGTCTACGGCATCTCGCTGACCTCCACGGAGGCGGCACGTCCGGTGCCGGCGGCACTGGCGTTCTTCACCGGCGCCTCGCAGTTCGAGTCGCCGACCGGCGCGATCTCCGCCGCCGCGATCATCGTGACCATCCCGATCGTGCTCCTGGTGCTCTTCTTCCAGAAGCAGATCGTGGCCGGCCTGACCAACGGCGCCGTCAAGGGCTGAGGCCCGGACCAACGCTTCGAAAGGACCCTGAACCGATGGCCTCCATCACCCTGAACAACATCCACAAGACCTACGACGACGGCTTCCACGCGGTGAAGGGCGTCGACCTGGAGATCGCCGACGGCGAGTTCGTGATCCTCGTGGGCCCCTCCGGCTGCGGCAAGTCCACCCTGCTGCGCATGGTCGTGGGCCTGGAGGACATCACCGACGGCGATCTGCTGATCGGTGAGCGCCGCGTCAACGAGGTGGCGCCGAAGGACCGCAACCTCGCCATGGTGTTCCAGAACTACGCGCTGTACCCGCACCTGACGGTGTTCGAGAACATCGCGTTCCCCCTGCGCCTGAACAAGGACGCCAAGCTCTCCGAGGACCAGATCAAGGCCAAGGTGGCCGAGGCGTCCCGCATGCTGGAGCTGGACGACCACCTGGACCGCAAGCCCGGCAACCTCTCCGGCGGCCAGCGCCAGCGCGTGGCCATGGGCCGTGCGATCGTCCGTGAGGCCGACGCGTTCCTGTTCGACGAGCCGCTGTCCAACCTGGACGCCAAGCTGCGCGGCCAGATGCGCGCCGAGATCGCCCAGATGCAGCGCCGCCTCGGCATCACCTCCATCTATGTGACCCACGACCAGACCGAGGCGATGACGCTCGGCGACCGCGTGGCCGTCCTGAAGAAGGGCGAGCTGCAGCAGGTGGCCTCCCCGCGTGAGCTCTACGAGCAGCCGATCAACCTGTTCGTGGCCGGCTTCATCGGCTCCCCGTCGATGAACTTCCTGCCCGCCAGCCTCAAGTCCGAGGGCGGCCGCCACGTCCTGTCCTCGCCGATCGGGGACATCCCGGTGCCGGAGGCCAAGGCCAAGGCCGCCGAGGGACGCGACCTGGTGTTCGTGGGCCTGCGCCCCGAGTTCTTCGAGGACGCCTCCCTCGTGGACGAGGACAAGAAGTCCAAGGGCTCGATCTTCCAGGTGGAGCTGACCCACCTGGAGTGGCTGGGCCACGAGCAGTACGGTCACATCGAGTTCGACCCGGACCCGGAGGTCAAGACCATGCTCTCCGACCTGGCGAAGGAGATGGACGCGGACGAGCTGCGCCCGGTGGTGGTGACCACCCTGTCCGCCGAGTCCCGCGTCCGCCCGGGCACCCCGGTGGACCTGTGGGTGGACACCTCCCGCATCCACCTCTTCGACCCGAAGACCGGTGAGAACCTGACCCGCGACCCCGAGGCCGGCGCCGAGCTGACCCGCATGGCCGGCGAGGAGCGCCAGCGTCAGATCGACCTGGCCCAGGAGAACGACCGGAAGAAGGAGCAGGAGGGCGCCGGGCACCGGACCGAGGACGCCATCGGGGACAACCTCGACCACGGCACCGAGGGCGAAGGCCGCACCGGCTCCCACACCCAGGGCTGACGCTCCCGGGGCGTCCTGGCCTGACGCTCCCGGGGCGCCCTGGCCTCGGCCCACAGCGAAAGTGAGGGGAAGACACGGTCTCGTTCGTCGATCTCGACGCCGTGTCTTGCCCTCACTTTCGCCTTGGTCGCCTTGGTGGCGTTGGTCGCCGTGTTCGGCTCAGTACCCGCCCTCGACGTCCACGAGCCCCTCGAGCTCCCTGCCCTCCGCGCGGGCGGCGAGGTTCCGCCGGATCCGCGCATCGAGCAGCGGGATGCACATCTCCGGGGTGTCGGCGGTGTGCGGGGTGATCAGACAGCGCGGCTCGGCCCACAGCGGGTGTCCGTCCGGCAGCGGCTCGGGGTCGGTCACGTCGGTGCCGTAGGCCCGGATCTGCCCGGCGGCCAGGGCGGCGGTCACGGCGTCGGTGTCCACGAGGACGCCGCGGCCGACGTTGACCAGCACCGCGTCGTCGTCCATGAGCTCCAGCTGCCGTGCGCCCACGATCCCGCGGGTCTGGTCGGTCGCGGCGGCGGCCAGCATGACCACGTCGGCTCCGGGCAGCACCTCGTCGAACCGGTCGGTCGTCACGGTGACGTCCGCGCCGGGCACGTCGTCCGCCCTGCGCCGCACCGCGGTGACGTGCACGTCCCAGGCCTTGAGCAGTCGGATGTACTCCTGTGCGATGCCCCCGCCGCCGAGCACCACCGCGCGGGCCCCGTCGAGGCTCTTCCCCCGGCACTGACCCCAGGACGTCGCCGTGACGCGCTCGGGCAGATGCCGCAGCAGCGCGAGGGTCAGCATCAGGGCGTGCTCGGCCACCGGCGGGGCATAGGTGCCCTTCGCCGACGTCCAGGTGATCTCCGGGCGGCTGCGCACGAGCGGCACATAGGCCTCGATCCCGGCGAAGGGGAACTGCACCCAGTCGATCTGCGGGTTCGCCTTGAGTGCGGCGCGCACGTCCTCCACCGGGATCGGGGTCAGCAGCACCAGCGCGGTCGCGTCGCCGTCGCCGTGGGGTGACCCGTCCGTCCCGACGACGGCCCCTCGCGTCTGCGTGACGGCTTCCGTCGGCCCGCGGCGGGCCTCGGCGTAGCGGGTGCCGGCCAGCTGCTCGGCCGTCGGCAGGATCAGCAGGCGTTCGGCGCGCACCCTCAGCCCTCCTGGGCGGCCTTGTGGGCCGCGGACAGCTCGAGGTAGATGCTTGCGTTGCGCTTCAGGGACTCGCGCTCCTCGTCCGTCAGCGGGCGGCGCACCTTGGCCGGGACACCGGCCACCAGGGAGCCGGCGGGGACCTTGGTGCCCTCCAGCACGAGCGCGCCGGCGGCCACCAGGGAGCCGGCGCCGATCGTGGCGCCGTTCATGACGGTGGCGGACATGCCGATCAGGCAGTCGTCCCCGACCTTCGCGCCGTGCACCACGGCCGAATGGCCCACGGAGACGCCGGAGCCCAGCTCGCAGGGGAAGCCCTCATCCGCGTGCAGCACCACGTTGTCCTGCAGGTTGGTGCCCTCGCCCACGCGGATGGGCGCAGAGTCGCCGCGTGCGGAGACGCCGTAGAAGGCGGAGGAGCGCTCGGCCATCTCGACGTCGCCGGTGATCGCGGCGGTCGGGGCGAGGAAGACGGACTCGTGGATGAGGGGCGTAGCGCCCTTCACAGTGATGATGTGTGCCATGTCACCAGGCTACGGGGAGCGGACAGGCGGCGGCGAGCGCCGCCGTCGTCCGAGGCCTGACGACGACGGCCGGGTCCCTCCGTCTTCCCGGCGAGGGTCGTCGTCGGGAAGGGACGCGGGTGCGGATCAGCCGAAGACGACCGTGCGACGCCCGTCCAACAGGACGCGGTGCTGGGCGTGCCAGCGGACGGCCTGGACGAGGGTGTTGCCCTCCACGTGCCGGCCGCGGGCCACGAAGTCCGCGGCGGTCTGCGCGTGGGTCACCGGCTGGACGGACTGGGCGATGATCGGGCCCTCGTCCAGGTCCGCGGTGACGTAGTGGGCGGTGGCGCCGATGAGCTTCACGCCGCGTTCATGGGCCTGGTGGTAGGGGCGCGCGCCCTTGAAGGACGGCAGGAACGAGTGGTGGATGTTGATGGCACGGCCCTCGAGTTCCGCGCAGAGCTCGTCCGAGAGGATCTGCATATAGCGGGCGAGGACCACCAGGTCGATGTCGAACTCCTCGATGAGCTCGCGCAGGCGGGCCTCGGCTGCGGCCTTCGTCTGGGTGCCGGTGGCGGAGACCGGGAGGTGGATGAACGGGACACCGTAGAACGAGGCCAGCGGCTGCAGGTCCAGGTGGTTGGAGACCACCACCGGAATGTCGATCGGAAGGGTGCCCGCGCGCTGCTGGAACAGCAGGTCGTTCAGGGTGTGGCCGTCCTTGGAGCACATCACCAGCGTGCGGGTGCGGACCGCGGCGTCCCAGAGCTGCAGGTGCATGCCGAACCGCTCGCCGACCGGGGCGAGGGCGGCGTCCACGGCGTCGTGTGCGGCCGGGGTGCGGAATTCCACACGCATGAAGAAGGTGCCGGTGTCCGGGGAGTCGTACTGCTGGGACTCGGTGATGTCCGCGTCCACCTCGAGCAGGGCGCCGGAGACCGCGTGCACGATGCCCCGGGTGTTGGTGCAGGACAGCGTCAGGACGAACTCGCGCTCGCCGGCAGCGGGGGAGGCGGCTGCACCGGTGGGGGCGGGGGAGGGCAGGCGGACGGCGTCGGAGGCAGACATGCCTGCCATCAAACCACGGGGACGGTCGCGTCGAACCGGGGGGTCGGCCGATGACCACACAGCGGAAGGTGTGACATTCTCGGGTCTGAACTGTCTCCGCGACCGCGGAATCAGCAGTGACATCGACCGGAAGTAGACAGAGGAGACATCATGGACAACCCCATCGTCTATGTGGTGATCGCCGCCATCATCGTGGTGCTGCTGATCCTCATCATCCTGAGCGTCGTCGCCGGCAAGCGCCGGGCGAACGCCGAGCTCGAACAGGAGCAGCGCGAGAAGAAGGCCGGCATCAAGGACGGCGTGGTCCCGGGCGACGAAGACAAGGTCGCCGGGGCCGACCGCGTGACGCCCCGGAAGAAGGCGACCAAGGACGTCACGGCGGCGAAGGGTGCCGACGGTGCCAAGGGGGCCGATGAGGCCGCCGCGGGCACGGCTGCCGCGGACTCGGGCGCCGTGAAGGCCGGCGGCAAGGACGGCCAGGACCCGGACGTGTTGAAGGACGCCGATGTGCAGGCCGGCGGCAAGGATGTGCAGGTGGACGAGGCCGATGCCGACGCCGCCGCGAAGGTCGGCAAGGGAGGCCCGTGGGACACCCCGACCGCACCGGATGCCAAGGACCCGAGCAAGCGCAAGCCGATCAAGTTCACCGAGGGTGAGAAGGTCTCCGAGGCGGAGACCGCCCGTGAGGGCAAGGCCCCGAACGCCCCGAAGGAGAGCGGCACGGGCAGCAAGACCGCTGCCGCTGTCGCCGGCGGTGCCGTGGCCGGTGGTGCTGTGGCCGGTGGTGCTGCCGCCGCGTCCCAGGACGAGAAGGACGCCGACGAGGGCGGCGCCGTGAAGGCCGACGAGAAAAGCGCCGACGAGGCCGGCACCGTGAAGGCCGACGAGAAGACCGCCGCCCCGGCTGCTGAGCAGAAGGTCGCCCACAAGGACGCCGATCGTGAGGGCGCCGAGCGTGAGGTCGCGGACAAGGGCGCCGTGGGTGCCGGTGCCGAGAAGTCCGGCGTTTCCCAGGACGCCGATGTGCAGGCCGGTGGCCGTGGCGTGACGGTGGACGAGGCCGCAGACGGTCAGCAGGCCGCCGACGTCCCCGAGGACAAGGCCGCTGAGACGGGCTCCGAGGACAAGGCCGCTGAGACGGCCTCCGAGCCGGCGCCGGTGACCGACTCCCAGCGTCAGGTCCAGCAGGCCACCGCAGCCACTGCGGCGGGTGTCGTCGGCGGGACCGCAGCCGCCGCGACCGCCGGTGTGGCCGGCGGTCAGGGCGTGCAGGTCGACGAAGCCGAGGCCGAGACGGGCCAGGGCACCGCCCCGACCGGCAAGGCTGATCAGGCCGACCAGGCCGACGGCGAGCCGGCCCTGGCGATGTCCTCCAAGGACGAGGACCGCATGGCCGCCACTGTCGACTCCGACAAGACCGCCGCGGTCGACGCCGACAAGGCTGCCACTGTCGACGCCGACAAGAAGGAGACCGTCCAGGCCGCCGAGGCCGAAAAGTCGCAGGGCTCCGGCGCAGGCACCGCCGCCGTGGTGGGCGGCACCGCCGTCGCCGGCGGCGCTGTGGCTGCCGGTGCGGCCGCCCACGCCGCCCGGACCGAGAAGGCCGAGGCTCCGAAGGAAGGCACCTACGGCGCTCAGACCCTGACGAGCGGCACTGACGTCCCGGGCACCGAGAAGGACCACGGCGACCTGCTGGACGAGCCCACCGCCGGCCGCACCGCCGACGGCACGAAGATCGAGACCGTGACCGACGAGCAGCTCAAGGCCCGGGCCGAGGGTGACGACGTCGACGGTGCGGACACGGCCGACGCCGCACGGACCGATGCCGGCCGAGCGGACGCCGCGCAGACCGATGCCGGCCGAGCGGACGCCGCGCAGACCGTTTCCGGCCCTGCCGACGCCCCGCAGACCGACACCGCCGACTCCGGACGCGAGACGGCCGCCCAGATGGACGGCTACTCCGTGACCGGCGTGCCCGGCTACGCGGGACCGGTCTCCGAGCGCGCCCGGCGCGAGATCGCCGAGGACGAGGCCAAGGCATCCGCCGCCGGCGCCTCGGACGCCGGTGCAGGCACAGCCGACACCGACAAGGTCGGCGCCGACCAGGCTGATGCGGACAAGGCCGCCACCGGCAATGCCGCCACCGGCAATGCCGCCACCGGCAATGCCGGCACCGACCGTCATGAGGTCCAGTCCGAGGAGGCCCTCGGCGAGCACCACACCCCGGCCGCCCAGGGCCCGGTGTCCGTGGGTGCCTCCGGCACCGCGGCCGGCACCTCCGCCGAGGCCACGGCCTCGAAGCGTCAGGAGGACGGCTCCCTGAAGGAGACCATCGTGGAGACCGCCAAGGGTGCCGCTTCCGTGGCCGCGAAGGGGGCCGCCAAGGGCGCCGAGGCCGGCGCCAAGGGTGCTGTGAAGGGCGCCGCCTTCCTCCGCGACAAGCTGGCCCAGGCCCAGGAGCGCCGCTGGAAGAAGTGATCCGCTGACAGGCGCCGCGGACGCACGCGGCTCCGGACAGACGACGGCCCCCTCACTTGCGAAAAGTGAGGGGGCCGTCGTCTGCCCATGGACGTCCTGCCGGATCAGACGCCCGGGATCTCATCTCCGGCGGCGGCCTTCACGGCCTCCTCGATCTTGGCGCCGGTCTCGGCGTCCACGTTCTTCCAGTACTCGAGGGCCTTGGAGAGCACCGGCTCCTTCACGCCGTCGAGGGCGCCGGCCACGGTCTGCACGAACTCGGCGCGCTCGGCGTCGGAGAACACCTCGCGGACCAGGATGCCGGCCTGGCCGAAGTCGTCGTCGTCCTTGCGGAGCGTCTGGGACTCGCGGGTCATCTCGCCGTCGGCCTCCCAGCCGTTGTCGACGCGGCCCTCCTCGTCGGACCACGAGTGGTCGAAGGAGTTGGGGACGTACTGCGGGGCGTTGCCCTGGTGGTGGTACGTCATCTGGCCGTCGAACGTGTAGGAGTTGACCGGGCACTTGGGCTGGTTGACCGGCAGCTGCGCGAAGTTCGTGCCGATGCGGTAGCGCGCCGCGTCGTGGTACGCGAAGGAGCGGGCCAGCAGCATGCGGTCCGGGGACAGGCCGATGCCCGGCACGGTGTTGCCCGGGGAGAACGCGGCCTGCTCGATCTGCGCGAAGTGGTTCTCCGGGTTCCGGTTCAGGGTCATGGTGCCGACCTTGATGCGCGGGTAGTCCTTCTGGGACCACACCTTGGTCAGGTCGAACGGGTTGTACCGGTAGGTCTTCGCCTCCTCGTACGGCATCACCTGCACGTACAGGTCCCACTTCGGGAAGTTCCCCGCGGCGATGGACTCGAACAGGTCCTGGCGGTGGTAGTCGGCGTTCTCGCCGGCCATCTTCACGGCCTCGTCATTGGTGAAGTTGTGCACGCCCTGCTGGGAGATGAAGTGGTACTTCACCCAGAAGCGCTCGCCCTCGGCGTTGACCCACATGTAGGTGTGGGAGCCGTAGCCGTTCATCTCCGCCCAGGTGCGAGGCAGGCCGCGCGGGCCCATCAGATAGGTGACCTGGTGGGCGGTCTCCGGGTTGTTCGCCCAGAAGTCCCACTGCATGGTGCCGTCACGCAGGCCGGAGTCCGGCAGGCGCTTCTGCGAGCGGATGAAGTGGGTGAACTTCATGGGGTCGCGCATGAAGAACACCGGGGTGTTGTTGCCGACCAGGTCGTAGTTGCCCTCCTCCGAGTAGAAGCGGAGGGAGAAGCCGCGCACGTCGCGCCAGGTGTCCGGGGAGCCCAGCTCACCGGCCACGGTGGAGAAGCGGGCGAGCATCTCGGTCTTGGTCCCCGGCTGGAACACGAGGGCCTTGGTGTACTGCGAGACGTCCTCGGTGACCTCGAACTCGCCGAACGCGCCGGAGCCCTTCGCGTGGGGACGGCGCTCCGGGATGTTCATCCGGTTGAAGTGCTGGTGTGTCTCCACGAGGTGGGAGTCGTGCAGGACGACCGGGCCGTCCGGGCCCACCGTCAGCGACTGGCGGTCCGACACGGCCGGGGCGCCCGACTGCGTCGTCGATCCGGTGGCGTGGGGAGTCTTCTTCTCGATCATGCTCACTCCTTGCGGTTCCGTCCGGGCCGGGCCCGGGTTTCCGCCCTCTTCCGGAGGGCTCACTCCACTGTGTCACCTGGCGTCCGAAGCTGTAAGGGGCGGTGTGCTCCGGCGGTGACGCCCACAGCGAAAGTGGTGCGGGCCGTCGTCGCCGAAGCGGCCATGGACGCACACCGCTGCGAGCGGCGCCACACCCCTGGCTAGGATGGTCCACGGAGCAGTCCGACCAGCCGAGGGTCGGAGCAGCCGACCGCCGAAGGGAAAGCCCGTGACCCAGCCCGATGTGAACACCCTCCCGCTGTCCGAGGTCGATCCAGAGATCGCCGCCGTCCTGGCCGACGAGCTGGGCCGTCAGCGCGGCACGCTCGAGATGATCGCCTCCGAGAACTTCGTGCCTCGCGCGATCCTCGAGACCCAGGGCTCGGTGCTGACCAACAAGTACGCGGAGGGCTACCCCGGCCGCCGCTACTACGGCGGCTGCGAGTTCGTGGACGTCGCCGAGAACCTCGCCATCGAGCGCGCCAAGGCGCTCTTCGGCGCAGAGCACGCCAACGTGCAGCCGCACGCCGGCGCCCAGGCGAACGTGGCCGTGATGACCGCCCTGATGGACCACGGGGACACCATGATGGGCATGTCCCTGGCGCACGGCGGCCACCTCACCCACGGCATGAAGATCAACTTCTCCGGCAAGAACTACACCATCGCCGCCTACGAGGTGGACCCGGAGACCTACACCGTGGACATGGACAAGGTCCGTGAGCAGGCGCTCGCCTCGAAGCCGAAGGTCATCGTGGCCGGCTGGTCCGCCTACCCGCGCCAGCTGGACTTCGCCGCGTTCCGTGAGATCGCGGACGAGGTCGGCGCCAAGCTCTGGGTGGACATGGCCCACTTCGCCGGCCTCGTGGCCGCGGGCCTGCACCCGAACCCGGTGCCGCACGCGGACGTGGTCTCCTCCACCGTGCACAAGACCCTCGCCGGCCCGCGCTCCGGCTTCATCCTCTGCAAGGAGGACCTGAAGAAGAAGATCAACTCGGCCGTGTTCCCCGGCCAGCAGGGCGGCCCGCTCATGCATGCGATCGCCGGCAAGGCCGTGGCCTTCAAGATCGCGGCCTCCGAGGAGTTCAAGGCCAAGCAGGAGCGCACCCTGGCCGGCGCCCAGATCCTGGCAGAGCGCCTCTCCGCGAAGGACATGCAGGACCAGGGCGTCTCCGTCCTCACCGGCGGCACCGACGTCCACCTGGTGCTCGTGGACCTGCGCAACTCGCAGCTGGACGGCCAGCAGGGCGAGGACATCCTGCACGAGGTCGGCATCACCGTGAACCGCAACTCCGTCCCGTGGGACCCGCGCCCGCCGATGACCACCTCCGGCCTGCGCATCGGCACCCCGGCCCTGGCCTCCCGCGGCTTCGGCGAGGCCGAGTTCCGCGAGGTCTCCGACGTCATCGCCGAGGCCCTCAAGCCCGGCGCGGACCTGGAGGCGCTGCGCGGCCGCGTGGCCAAGCTCGCCGACGACTTCCCGCTGTACGACGGCCTCGAGAACTGGTGACCGCCCAGATGACAGCACAGAAGCTGGACGGCAAGGCCACCGCGGCGGCCATCAAGGACGAGCTGCGCGGACGCGTGGCGCAGCTGGCCGAGCACGGCTTCACCCCGGGCCTGGGCACCGTCCTGGTGGGCGAGGACCCCGGCTCGCAGAAGTACGTGGCGGGCAAGCACCGCGACTGCGCGGAGGTCGGCATCCACTCCATCCAGAAGGAACTGCCGGCCGACGCCACCGAGGAGCAGATCCTCGAGGCCGTGCGCGAGCTGAACGAGGACTCGGACTGCACCGGGTACATCGTGCAGCTGCCGCTGCCGAAGCACGTGGACACCCAGAAGGTGCTCGAGGCCATCGACCCGGCCAAGGACGCCGACGGCCTGCACCCGATGAACCTGGGCCGCCTGGTCGCCTCCGTGGGCGGCGACCTGGACTCCCCGCTGCCGTGCACTCCGGCCGGCTGCGTGGAGCTGCTCAAGCGCCATGGCGTGGAGCTGGCGGGCAAGCACGTGCTGGTGGTCGGCCGCGGCGTGACCATCGGCCGGCCCGCCGGCCTGGTGCTCACCCGCCGCGAGGTCAACGCCACGGTGACCCTGGCACACACCGGCACCACCAACCTGGACGAGCTGCTGGCCGAGGCCGACGTGGTCATCGCCGCCGCCGGCTCCGCCCACATGGTGAAGCCGGAGCAGGTCAAGGAGGGCGTGATCGTCCTGGACGTGGGCGTCTCCCGGACCACGGACGCCGAGGGCCGTTCCCGCATCTCCGGGGACGTGGACCCGGCCGTGGCCGAGAAGGCCTCCTGGATGGCGCCGAACCCCGGCGGCGTGGGCCCGATGACCCGCGTCATGCTGCTCGCCAACGTGGTGGAGGCCGCCGAGCGGGACGCCGCCTCGGGCGACTGGGCGGGGGAGACCCGCTGAGCCCGCTGGGCTGACCCGGCCGCCGTCCCCTGTGCGCGTCAGCCACCGTTGGCGGAGTCTCGTCCGCATCATGGTGCCGTCCACGCGTAGGATGCTGGCGTGAGCCACACCACCTCCTCTGCGGGCACCCCCGTGCCCCCCGCCGCCGAGACCGCCACCGAGACCGCCACCGAGACCGCCGCCGGCACCTCGGGTACGTCCGTCATCCGCGCCCGCGGCCTGCGCAAGCACTACGGCGACTTCCACGCGGTCCAGGGCATCGACCTGGACGTCACACCGGGGGAGTGCTTCGGCCTGCTCGGCCCGAACGGCGCCGGCAAGTCCACCACCATGCGCATGCTCGCCGGCGTCTCCCAGCGCACGGCCGGAGAGCTGTCCATCATGGGCATCGACCCGGAGGAGGACGGCCCCGCGGTCCGCGCGCACCTGGGCGTGGTCCCGCAGCAGGACAACCTGGACGAGGAGCTCACCGCCCGGGACAACCTGCTGATCTACGGACGCTACTTCGGCCTGCCCTACTCCTACCTCAAGCCCAAGTCCCTGGAGCTGCTGGAGTTCGCGCAGCTCACGGACAAGGCGGACACCAAGGCCGACGCCCTCTCCGGCGGCATGAAGCGCCGCCTGGTGATCGCCCGCGCCCTGGTGAACGAGCCGCAGCTGCTGCTGTTGGACGAGCCGACCACCGGCCTGGACCCGCAGGCCCGCCACATCCTCTGGGACCGCCTCTACCGGCTGAAGGAGCGGGGCACCACGCTCGTGCTCACCACGCACTACATGGACGAGGCCGAGCAGCTCTGCGACCGGCTCGTGGTGGTGGACGGCGGGCAGATCATGGCCGCCGGCACCCCGCAGGCGCTGATCCGCGAGCACGCCTCCCGCGAGGTCCTGGAGGTCCGCTTCGGCACGGACCGCAACGAGGCCGCCGCCGAGGTGCTGCGGGCCGAGACCCGCGTGCACCGCATCGAGGTCCTCCCGGACCGTGTGCTGCTCTACGGCGACCGTGCCGACGAGCTCCAGGACGCCGTCGCCGCGCTCGCCGCGGCCGGCCGCGTGAGCGCCCCGGTCACCGCGCTGACCCGCCGCGCCTCCCTGGAGGACGTGTTCCTCATCCTCACCGGCCGCACCCTGGTGGACTGAGCATGGCCGAGACCTTCCCGACGACGGCCGCCTCCTCCGGCGGCCGCCCCGCCTCCTCGTCCGCGCGCCAGGATGCCGCAGGCACCGCGCCGGGCGGCACGGCCGGCGCCTCCACGGCGTCCGGCCCGCTGCAGCCTCCTTTCGGTCCGGCCGAGTCCGCGCGCAGGGTCAGGCGCCGCGGGCTCTGGTACTTCGCCGAGCACCAGCTGCGCTCCATGCGCCGCTACGGCTCGGTGCTGGTGGTCAACGCCGTGGGCGAGCCGCTGGTCTACCTGCTGGCCATGGGCCTCGGCCTGGCCACGCTGATCAGCGGTGGGGCCTCCGCCGAGGTGCTGGGCGGCGCCACGTACCTGCAGTTCATCGCGCCGGCGCTGCTGGCGTCCTCGGCGCTGATGACCGCCTCGGTGGAGTTCTCCTACCCGGTGATGGGCGGCTTCAAGTGGCAGCGCACCTACTACGCGCCGCAGGCCACGCCCGTCAGTCCGGCGCAGATCGCCGCCGGCCATCTGACCGCCGTGTCGCTGCGGTTCCTGGCCCAGTCCGCGGTGTTCTACCTGATCATGACGGCCTTCGGCGCCACGGACTCCCCGTGGTCCTGGCTGCAGGTGTTCTCCGCGACCCTCGGCGGCCTGGCGATCGGCTCCTGGATCATGGCGTTCGCCGCGTCCATCCGGGACGAGAAGGGCCAGTTCGCCCTGCTCCAGCGGTTCGTGGTGATGCCGCTGTTCCTGTTCTCCGCCACGTTCTACCCGCTGACCCAGCTGCCGCTGTCCCTGCAGTGGATCGGTTGGATCTCCCCGCAGTGGCACGCCGCCCAGCTCGGCCGCGTGCTGTCCTACGGCATGGACAACCCGGCCTGGCTGACCGCGGTGCACGTGCTCTACCTGATGGGCCTGGCCGCCTCCGGCGCCCTGGTGGCCGTCGCGATCTACACCCGCCGGCTCGGCTGGCGGTCCGGCCGCCCGGACCCGGACGCGGTGGTGACGCGGACGAAGGGGCCCCGCGGTTCCGTCCTGTCTCGCCGCGCCGAGCGCGCCTCATCGGCCCCGGCCGCCTCCGCGTCCTCGGCGGCGGAGGCCGCCGGCGAGGCGACCACCGCCGGCGAGGCGGCAGGACCTGGGGGAGCGGCCGTCGTCGGGACGCCGGGCACCGCCGCCGTCCCACCGATGCCGGAGATCACCGTGCGCACCGGCGCCCTGTCCGGCATGTACTCCGGCAACATCCGCGCCGTGCTGGAACGGGCGTTCCTGTCCCTCAAGTCGAACAACTGGGCGGTCTTCGTCTCCGGCTTCGCGGAGCCGGTGCTGTACCTGCTGTCCCTGGGCATCGGGCTGGGCTCGCTGATCGGCGAGCTGCCCGGCCCGGACGGGCAGCCGATCCCGTACGGCATGTACATCGCGCCGGCGCTGCTGGCGGTGTCCGCCATGAACGGCGCCGTGTACGACTCCACCTGGAACGTCTTCTTCAAGCTGCGCTACGCGAAGACCTACCAGACCATGCTCGCCACCCGCCTCGGCCCCCTGGACGTGGCCCTCGGCGAGATCTTCATGGCCCTGTTCCGCGGCGCCGTGTACGCCGCGTCCTTCCTGATCGTCATGGCGCTGATGGGGCTGGTGACCAGCTGGACCGCGCTGCTCATGGTGCCCGGCGCGCTGCTGGTGGCGTTCGGGTTCGCGGCGGTCGGCATGGCGGTGACCAGCTACATGAAGACGTTCCAGCACATGGACTGGATCATGATCGTGATGCTGCCGATGTTCCTGTTCTCCGCCACGTTCTTCCCGCTGCAGGTGTACCCCACCGGCGTGCAGTGGTTCATCCAGGCGCTGCCGCTGTGGCACGCGGTGGAGATGATGCGGCACCTGGCCGTCGGCGTGGTCACCTGGGCCACCGCCGGGCACATCCTGTACTTCGTGGTGATGGCCGCCGCGGGCCTGGTGTTCGCCTCGCGTCGCCTGGCCAGGCTCTTCCTGCGCTGACCAGACCCTTCCTGCGCTGAGCCGTCAGACGGCGCCGCGCTACCGCTGGCGCTGCACGCCGCGGCGCGCCAGGTCTGCCGCACCGACGGCCAGCACCACGCACCAGCAGGCCAGCACGACCCACAGGGCGTCCACCGCGGCCGCGCCGGAGGCCTCGCGCGCGGAGGCGTCCCGCATCCCGGCGGCGGTCACGAAGTACACACCGGTCACCGCGGCGATGCCGGTGGAGGTGCCGATGCGCTGGATGGTCTGGGAGACGCCACCGGCGGCACCGGCCTCGCGGGGGGCCACGTCGTCCATCATGAGCACCTGGGTGCTGGTCATGATCAGCGCCTGGGACACGCCCTGGGGAAGCAGGATCAGTGCCACGGTCCAGAACGGCCAGGACCCGTCCGTCACGCGCGCGAACGCCAGGATCAGCAGCAGCGCGGAGACCACGGCCAGCACCCCGCCGGCGAACACGAACCATGGGCCGAACCGGTCCACCCGCGCACCGATCCACGCCGAGAGCGACACCACCATCAGTGCTGAGCCGAGGGTGGAGACGCCGGCCAGGAACGGGCTCAGCCCCAGCCCGTCCTGGGCGAACATCGCCACCACGGCGAATGCGGCCGGCATGGCGGCCATGTACACGGTCACCTGCAGGGTGCCGAGGCTGAAGGACGGGCGGCGGAACAGGGCCGGATCCACCATCGGGTACACGCCGGTCTGCACGGCGGTCCGCCGCACCCGCACCTCCCACGCCCACCAGGCGATCACCAGCACGGCGGCTACGGCCAGCAGCCACAGTGCGTCCGTGAGGATGAACGGGAGCATCAGGCAGACGGTCGCGGCGGCCAGCAGCGTCATGCCCACCGGATCCAGGTACTTCAGCCCCCTGGGCACCAGGTCTGCTGAGGTCTGCGTCGGCGGGTGCAGCCAGAGCAGGCCCATCACCAGGGCGGCCAGGCCCAGCGGCACGTTCATCAGGAACAGCCAGCGCCAGCCCCAGTCGTCCCCGGCCACGCCGAGCAGCGCGCCGCCGGCCGGCGGGCCCACCGCCACGCCCAGGCCGATCACGGTGCCGAAGAACCCGTAGGCCCGGCCGCGTGCACGCCCGGTGAAGGAGGACTGGATGACGCCGATGATCTGCGGGTTGAACAGGCCCGCCCCGCAGCCCATGAGCAGACGCGAGGCGTTGAGCATCAGCGCGTTCGCGGCGAATCCGGACAGCAGCGAGCCGATCACGTAGACGAGGATCCCGGCCAGGAACAGCGGCTTGCGGCCCCAGAGGTCGCCGGCACGGCCGGCGGCCACGAGCACCACCCCGTAGGTCAGGGTGTAGCCGGAGAGCACCCACTGCAGGTCCGCGGCGGTGGCGCCGAGGCCGCGCTCGATCGCCGGCACCGCCACGTTCACCACGGACACGCTCATCAAGGCCAGGAACAGCGGCATGAGCAGCACCAGCAGGATGCGGGTCTGCTCCGGGCTGAAGCGCGTGGAGGTGGCCTCCGGGGTCGTCTCGGTCACCGGGACAGGATAGGCCAGGGGCCTCGATGAACGGTTCCGATCGCTTCAGGAGCCTGGCTTGACGAGAAAGAGTTGCGACAGCAAGAAGCTCAAGCTAATGTTCCGGGCAGGGGTCAATTGTGACCAGATGTTATTAAGTATCCATGAGGGTCTTTTAAAGAGAAAAGAATGGAGGGTGCCCATGAGCTCGTGGATCAGCACCTACGCAGGATTCCTGCCCCTGCTCGTCGGCCTCGGCGTGGCCGTTGCCGTCGTCCTGGCCGTCCTGAGGTGGCGGGGGCTGCCGCGCGGCTGGTCCCTGGACCGGGTGACGGCGCTCTGGCTGTTCGTGATGTGGCTCATGGGCGTCGCGGTGGTCACCCTCGTCGGCACCGTCGGCATGGGCGGTAGCTTCGACAGGCCCCTGTCCGACCGCGTGGACCTGGTCCCACTGCGCTCCGTGTTCACCGCCGCGGACGGCGTGGCCGCCACCTCGTACCTCGAGCCCCTGTTCAACATCGCGATGTTCGCCGTCGGTGGGCTTGTGGCGGCGTGGGCCTTCCGCTGGTCCGTGGCCCGCACAGCGGTGGTCTTCCTCGCGCTCGGAGTGGGCATCGAGCTGCTGCAGACCGTGGTCCCGGGCGATCGGTCCATCACCGTCGACGACGTCCTCTGGGCCGTGCTCGGCGGTGCCCTGGGCGCTCTCGTCGCCACCGCGCTCCGAGGCCGGTCCCGTCCAGCCTCCGGCGCCGCGCGCCCGGCCGCGCGCCCGGCCGCGCGCTGAGCCGCGGCGTCCCGCGCCCCGGTTCTCCTCGCGCCCACCGCCCCACGGAAAGGCCAGCGGCACGACGACGGACGGTGCCGTCGTCGGGACGCCTCACCTCGGTCCGGGCCCGAGTGGCACCGGCACCGCCGGTGCGGGAGAATGGAGGCTGATCCCGCACGCGAGCCCTCGAGGAGAGGAAGCACACCCATGGCCAACGCCCTGCCCGGTGCCCCCGGCACGCCCCGCAACGCACGAGGAGGAGGGCTGCAGGTCGGCGGTCTGGGCTTCGCGGTGATGGTCACCGTGCTGCTGGTTGCGCTGCTGTTCGCGGCCAACCAGAACTCGGTCATCGGCTGGCTGCTCGTGGCGATCTCCGCCGGCTGGCTGATCTTCGCGATCGTCGTGTTCCTGCTGATGCGCAGGGGGATCCAGGGCGCCGCCCGCCGCGTGGACTCCATGGTCGCCAACACCGCCCGCCGCCAGGAGGCCCCGGCAGCCGCCGGCGCGCAGACGTCCGCGGACCCGATGCGGGACACCAAGCTGGACCACTCCTTCAAGATCTGCCAGGTGCAGGTGAAGGTGGTGCGCGAGCAGCTCGCCTCCGGCGAGCTGGACCGGGACATGGTGGACCGGGCGCTGGAGACCATCGACATCACCGCCTCCAACGCGCGGGACATGATCAAGGGCGACGACGCCCGCAAGGACGAGGGCGAGGGCCCGGTGTCCGGAACGGTGGTGGGCTGACATGGCGCAGCTGCCCCAGAAGGACCCCGTCACCGGCAAATACCCCGAGCCCGCCGAGGGCGAGCCGATCATCCACGCCAACGCCGGCGCCCCCAAGGCCGAGGGCGCGGTGCGCATCGCCTCGGTCAACGTCAACGGCATCCGCGCCTCCCACCGCAAGGGCATGATCGGCTGGTTCGCCGGCCGCGGCGTGGACATCATGACCCTCCAGGAGGTCCGGGCCCCGCAGGACATCACCGCCGCGCTGGTCCCGGAGATCGTGGACGGCGCCTGGGACGAGGTGCACCTGGTGGACGTGGAGGCCGCCGCCAAGGGCCGCGCCGGCGTGGCGATCGCCTCCCGGTTCCCCATCGAGGACGTCCGCCGCGGCCTGCGGGACGAGGACGGCCACGTCAACGACCGGGGCCGCTGGATCGAGGCCGACGTGCGCCTGCCGGACGGCTCCCTGCTCACCGTGGTGTCCGCCTACGTGCATACCGGCGGCGTCGGCACCCCCAAGCAGGAGGACAAGTACCGCTTCCTGGACGAGATGGTCCGCCGCCTGCCCGAACTCGCCGCCACCGGGAACGAGGTCCTGGTCACCGGCGACCTCAACGTCGGCCACACCGAGCGGGACATCAAGAACTGGAAGGGCAACCTGAAGAAGGCCGGCTTCCTGCCCGAGGAGCGCGCCTACTTCGACCGCTTCTTCGACGAGCTCGGCTACGTGGACGTGGCCCGCACCCTCGCCGGGGACGTGGCCGGCCCCTACACCTGGTGGTCCATGCGCGGCAAGGCGTTCGACAACGACGCCGGCTGGCGCATCGACTACCACATGGCCACCCCGTCCCTCGCGGACCGCGCCACCTCTGCCGTGGTGGACCGCGCCCCGTCCTGGGGCACCCGCTTCTCCGACCACGCCCCGCTCGTGGCCGACTACCAGTACTGAACGCCCCGCCCCGGGGCACCCGCAGCAGCCATGCGCGGCCGCCGCGCAGCACACACGAAGAGACAAGAAGAGCAATGACGAAGAACACCGTGGCCGACGTCCTGGCCAAGGATCCGTCCACCACCGCCCACCTGGCCGGCGCCGGCACCGGCCACCGCGTGCTCTCCGGCATGCAGCCCTCGGCCGACTCCCTCCACCTGGGCAACTACCTGGGCGCACTGGTGAACTGGGTCCGCACCCAGGACGACTTCGACTCCTACTTCTTCATCCCGGACCTGCACGCCATCACCGTGCCTCAGGACCCGGCCTCCCTGGCCCAGCGCACCCGCGTGGCCGCCGCCCAGTACATCGCGGGCGGCATCGACCCGGAGCGCTCCACCCTGTTCGTCCAGTCCCAGGTGCCCGAGCACGCGCAGCTGGCCTGGGTGCTGACCTGCATGACCGGCATGGGCGAGGCGATGCGCATGACGCAGTTCAAGGACAAGGCCGCCAAGCAGGGCACGGACGCCGCCGGCGTGGGCCTGTTGGCCTACCCGATGCTCATGGCCGCCGACATCCTGCTCTACCAGCCGCACGGCGTGCCGGTGGGCGACGACCAGCGCCAGCACGTGGAGCTCACCCGCGACCTCGCCCAGCGGTTCAACCACCACTACGGCGAGACGTTCGTGCTGCCGACCGGCTTCTACCCGGAGGCCGGCGCCCGCATCTACGACCTGCAGGACCCGACCTCGAAGATGTCCAAGTCCGCACAGTCCCCGAACGGCCTGATCAACATCCTCGACGAGCCGAAGGTGATCGCCAAGCGCATCAAGTCCGCCGTCACGGACACCGGCACCGAGGTCCGCTTCGACCGCGACCAGAAGCCGGGCGTGTCCAACCTGCTGACCATCCTGTCCGCGGTGACCCAGAAGCCGATCGCCGAGCTCGAGGCCGAGTTCGAGGGCAAGATGTACGGCCACCTGAAGGTCGCGGTCGCGGACGCCGTGGTGGAGGCCGTGACCCCCATCCGCGAACGGGCCCTCAGTCTGCTCGAGGACCCGGCCGAGCTGGACCGCCTGCTCGCCGCCGGAGCCCAGAAGGCCCGCGAGGTCGCCACCCCGGTGCTCGAGGACGTCTACCGGAAGGTCGGCTTCCTGCCGCCGGTCGGCTGAGTCCTCACTCGTCCTCAAGACGCAGACGCACCGCGGGGATCTCCTCCTGACGGGGGAGGTCCCCGCCGTCGCGTTCCGGGAGAATAGAGTCACCGGGAGATCCACGACGACGGCCGCCCGCCTGCCGTGCTCGGCTCGCCCCGGCCCGCAGCAACCGACGACGAGAGGGACGCATGGCCACCGCAGCGCCGCCGACCGACCCGACCCCACCCGAGGCCCCAGCCGACCGACCAGACGCCGATCCGATCCTGGAGACCGAGAACCTCGTGAAGTCCTACGGCCAGGGCGAGGCCCGCTTCGACGCCCTGCGCGGACTCACCCTGCAGATCGGGCGCGGCGAGTCCGTGGCGATCGTGGGCAAGTCAGGCTCCGGCAAGTCCACGCTCATGCACCTGCTGGCCCTGCTGGACCGGCCCTCCCACGGCGTGGTCGCCATGGACGGACGGCCGGTGTCCGAGCTGAAGGCGAAGGCCGTGGCACAGCTGCGCAACGAGACCTTCGGGTTCGTGTTCCAGCAGTTCTTCCTCAACCCGGCCCAGACCGTGCTGGAGAACGTGGTGCTGCCGCTGAAGATCGCCGGTGTGCCGCGCAGCGAGCGGCGCCGCCGCGGCATGGAGGTGCTCGAGCGCCTGGAGTTGGCGGAGAAGGCGGACAACCGCGCCACCGACCTCTCCGGCGGCCAGAAGCAGCGCGTGTGCATCGCCCGCGCGCTCGTGAACAACCCGACGGTGCTGTTCGCGGACGAGCCCACCGGCAACCTGGACACCGCCACCTCGGCGGTGGTGGAGGACATCCTCTTCGGCCTCAACCACCACGAGGGCATCACCCTCGTGGTGGTCACCCACGATGAGGACCTCGCCGCCCGCTGTCGCCGGCGCGTCGAACTGCAGGACGGGCAGATCGTCTCCGATGCGCCCGTCGCCGCCCCGGCGGCGGGAGCCGCCCCCGGCGGGCACATGGCGACGGCGGACGGAACGGCGAGCCGCGCGGCCGTCGTCGAGAAGGAGGAGGACCGATGAAGACCGCAGACCTGTTCGGCACCGCCCTGACCAACACCCTGCGCTCCAAGCTGCGCACCATCCTGACGGTCATCGCGATCGTGATCGGCGCGTTCGCCCTCACCCTCACCTCCGGCCTCGGCGCCGGCGTCAACCGCTACGTGGACACCATGGTGGAGGGCTTCGGCGCCCCCGACGAGCTCTACGTCTCCAAGCAGGCGGACATGGTCACCGGCATGCCCACCAACAGCGCCCCCGCCGAGTACGACGCGGAGGAGGCTGGGGCCGGCGAGATGTTCGGCATGCCCCTGCTGACGCAGAAGGACGTCGACACCATCGAGGGGATCGAGCACATCAGCGAGGTGGAGACCACCCGCCTGGTGGAGCCGGACTACGTCCAGACGGCCGACGGCAAGAAGTGGCAGGTGGCCTTCATGGGCTCCTCCTTCGAGACCGAGACCGCCTCCACGGCCGCCGGGCGCATGCCCGCCGAGGACGCGGACGAGGTCACCGTCCCGCTCGCCTGGGTGGAGACCCTCGGCGGCAGGGACCCCGAGGACGTGCTGGGGGAGACGGTGACGCTCGTGGCCTCCGACCCGCTCGGCGAGGAGGGCTCCGTGGAGGCCGAGGTGGTGGGGGTGACCGAGACCCTCGCCTCCGGCTCCGGAGCCGGCCCCGTGCCGTCGGTGAAGGTGGAGGAAGCGCTGCACGAGATCCAGACCGAGGGGCTGCCCGAGGAGCAGCGGGACACCTGGTTCAACGCCACCGTGACCGTGCAGGACATGGAGGCCAACGAGGCGGCCGTGAAGCAGGCCCTGGCGGACGAGGGCTACACCGCGCAGACGCTGGAGGACCAGCTGGGCATGATCCGCGGCGTGATCGACGCGGTGACCTGGGTGTTCAACGGCTTCGGCCTGATCGCCCTGCTGGCGGCGTCCTTCGGCATCATCAACACCCTGCTGATGTCCGTGCAGGAGCGCACCCGGGAGATCGGCCTGATGAAGTCGCTCGGCATGACCAGCGGCAGGGTCTTCGGGCTGTTCTCCATGGAGGCCGTGGTGATCGGCCTGATGGGCTCGCTGATCGGCGTCGGAGGGGGGCTGGCCGTGGGACTCGTGGGCAACCGTCTGCTCGTGGACGGTCCGCTCAAGGACGTCACCGGGCTGCAGCTGTTCGCCGTGGAGCCGCTGTCCGTGCTCGGCATCGTGGCGCTGATCGTGGGCATCGCCTTCGTGGCCGGCGCCCTGCCCGCGGTGCGGGCGGCGCGCAAGGACCCGATCACCTCGCTGCGCTACGAGTGACCGGCCCCCGGTCCGCCTGCCATCCTTGGAGGCATGGACATGCACACACGCCGAGACCCCGACGATCCGCGCTGGCTCCTGGACGACCGCCCGCCCCGCTGGGGGAACGTCGTCCGGCTGATGCCCGTGGTGGTGCTGACCGTGGTGGTCTACGCCTTCGCCGTGGGACCGATGCCCAGCGCCCTCACCACGGGCGCAGGGACCCTGATCATCGGCGCCGGCGTGCTCGCCGGACTGATGAAGGTCTCGGACGGTGCCCGCTGGGCAGGCCTGGTCTTCACCGTCCTGGTCATGCTTGGGACCCTGCTGTCCCTCGTCTTCCGCACGGCGGCCACCGGCAGCATCACGATCTTCTCCGTGGTGACCGCCGTGCTGGTGCTGGCCGCCGGCGCCTTCTGGATCACCCAGGCCTTCCACGCCCAGGTCACCGCCTGGTTCAATGCCCGCCGCGACGGCTGAGACGCACAGACCGCCCGAGAGAACCGAGAGGAATCACATGCCCGAGCAGAACGACCGCCCGTCCTACGGGCAGGACCCGGAGGGAAGGGGGCCCTACGGCGTGCCCCCGCAGGGCCAGGACCGGCAGTCACGCCCGGACTACGGGCCGACCGGCCAGGGCGCCTACGGCATGGGCCCGGGCCACCCGCAGAACGCTCACGGCCAGCCGCCGCACGGCGGGTACGGCCAGCCGCCGCAGGGCGGGTACGGCCAGCCGCCGCAGGGGGCCTACGGCCGGCCGCCGCAGGGCTGGCCGCAGCAGCCGCAGCCCGGCGACCGCTACGGCACCACGCCGTACGAGGCCTACGGGAGGCAGCGGCTCGAGGAGCCGCCGAAGTACCGCGCCCTGCTGACCGCCACGCTGGTCTCGCTGGCCGTCTACGTGGTGTCCGCCGTCCCGGGCTTCCTGATGCTCGGGGACGCCGCCGGCTTCCGCTCCATGATCGACGAGTCCATCGCCGAGCAGGGCCGGCAGCTGAGTGCGGACGAGCTGGAGTCGATCGACCAGGTGTTGGGCATCGTGACCGGCATGGGCATGGCGTTCATGGCCTTCTGGATGGTCGTGGTCGTCGGCCTCTACCTGCTCGTGTACTTCGGCCTTCGCGGTCGGAGGAACTGGGCCCGCGTCACCGGCATCGTCTTCGCGATCCTCGCCCTGGTCTTCACGCTCCCGAGTCTGTTCGCCCTGCCCTTCATAGGCGGTGCCGGCATGTTCGCGGCCGTCGTCAGCCTGGTCTCCGTGGCCGTGGACATCTGGTGGCTGGTGCTCGCCTTCAACGGCCAGATCTCCCGCTACCTGGAGCAGCGCGCGCTCATGTCCTGAGCCGTCTGCTTCCCCTGGCACCATGGAGTCCATGGACTCCTCCCTCATCGCGCACGACGCCGCAGCCCGCCATCCCTTCGTGGAGCAGGGGCTGCGGCGTCTGTCGTCGGCCACCGTGGCCGCCGGGCTCGTGTCCGCCGCGGCCTCGGTGGGCACCGGCCTGCTGAATCGGGACCCCGGCTACGTGCGCGCCCTGCTGACCTCCCGAAACTGGGGGACCGTCGAGCCCACCGCCGCGGACGTGGCGGCGGCACAGAGCACCGTGCTGGACGCCGTGCTCGTGGGAGCCGTCCTGCTGGCGCTCACCGCGCTGCTCGTGTGGCTTGTGCGCCGCCCCTGGCGTCCTGTGCGCTGGGTCGGCAGCGTCCTGACCGGGCTGGGCGCTTTCACGGCCGCGTTCTGGGCCGTGGACGGCGGCACGATGGTCCTCACCGCGGGCGCGGCCGGAGCGGTCGTCCTGGTGCTTGTCGGAGCCATGCTCGTGGCCTGCGCCCTGTGGCTGCTCGTGGCGCACTCGCAGACGGTGCGTGAGGCTCTCAACGGCTGACCTGACCCGGCAACGGCGAAGGGCCCGCCGCCCCGGAACGGGACGGCGGGCCCTTCGTGTGATCGTCAGGATCAGAAGGAGCGGGCCAGGATGGCCTGCTTGACCTCGGCGATCGCCTTGGTCACCTGGATGCCGCGCGGGCACGCCTCCGAGCAGTTGAAGGTGGTGCGGCAGCGCCACACGCCCTCCTTGTCGTTGAGGATCTCCAGGCGCATGTCACCGGCCTCATCACGGGAGTCGAAGATGAAGCGGTGCGCGTTGACGATCGCGGCCGGACCGAAGTACTGGCCGTCGGTCCAAAACACCGGGCAGGACGAGGTGCACGCGGCGCAGAGGATGCACTTCGTGGTGTCGTCGTAGATCTCCCGGTCCTTCTGGGACTGGTAGCGCTCACGGGTCGGCTCGTGGCCCGAGGTGACCAGGAAGGGCATGATCTCGCGGTAGGACTGGAAGAACGGCTCCATGTCCACGATCAGGTCCTTCTCCACCGGCAGGCCCTTGATGGCCTCGACCGTGATGGGCTTGGACAGGTCCAGGTCCTTCAGCAGGGTCTTGCAGGCCAGGCGGTTGCGGCCGTTGATGCGCATGGCATCGGAGCCGCAGATGCCGTGGGCGCAGGAACGGCGGAAGGTCAGGGAGCCGTCGTGCTCCCACTTGACCTTGTGCAGCGCGTCCAGGACACGGTCGGTGCCGTACATGGTGAGCTTCCACTCGTCCCAGTACGACTCCTCAGAGGTCTCCGGCACGTAGCGGCGGACCTTGAGGATGATGTCGAAGCTCTCGACGGCGCCGGCGCCGTCGCCCGACTGGTTCAGCTCGACCTTGGAGGCCGGCTCGGCGGTCTCGTTCACGGTGCTCATCAGTACTTACGCTCCATCGGCTGGTAACGGGTGACGACGACGGGCTTGGTCTCGAACCGGATGCCCTTCACGCCCTCCATCTCGGCGGTCTCGTCGCGGTAGATCATGGTGTGCGCCATGAAGTTGGCGTCGTCGCGGTCCGGGTAGTCCTCGCGGTAGTGGCCGCCGCGGGACTCCTTGCGGCCCAGGGCCGCCAGGGTCATGGCCTCGGCGATGTCCAGCAGGTAGCCCAGCTCCATGCCCTCGAGCAGGTCGAGGTTGAAGCGCTTGCCCTTGTCCTGCACGGAGATGTTGAGGTAGCGCTCGCGCAGGTCCTCGATCTCGGCCAGGGCGCGGCGGATGGACTCCTCGGTGCGGAACACCTGCATGTCGGCGTCCATGACCTCCTGGAGGCGCGAGCGCAGCGCGGCCACCTTCTCGGTGCCGGTGGCGGAGCGCAGGTTCTCGATCTGCTCCACCACACGGGCCTCGCCGTTCTCCGGCAGCTCGACGAACTCGGCGTCGTGCGCGTACTCGGCGGCGAAGATGCCGGCGCGACGGCCGAACACGTTGATGTCGAGCAGGGAGTTGGTGCCGAGGCGGTTCGAGCCGTGCACGGACACGCAGGCGACCTCGCCGGCGGCGAAGAGGCCCGGGACGATCGTGTCGTTGTCCTGGAGGACCTCGCCCTTGACGGTGGTGGGGATGCCGCCCATGAAGTAGTGGCAGGTCGGGAAGACCGGCACCGGCTCCGTGTACGGCTCCACGCCCAGGTAGGTGCGGGCGAACTCGGTGATGTCCGGGAGCTTGGCGTCGATGTGCGCCGGCTCCAGGTGGGTCAGGTCGAGCAGCACGTAGTCCTTGTTCGGACCGCAGCCGCGGCCCTGGCGGACCTCCTCGGCCATGGAGCGGGCCACGATGTCGCGCGGCGCCAGGTCCTTGATGGTCGGGGCGTAGCGCTCCATGAAGCGCTCGCCGTCCGCGTTGCGGAGGATGCCGCCCTCGCCGCGGGCCGCCTCGGACAGGAGGATGCCCAGGCCGGCCAGGCCGGTCGGGTGGAACTGCACGAACTCCATGTCCTCGAGCGGCAGGCCCGCACGGTAGGCGATGGCCATGCCGTCGCCGGTGAGGGTGTGGGCGTTCGAGGTGGTCTTGAAGACCTTGCCGGCGCCGCCGGTGGCGAACACGACCGACTTGGCCTGGAAGACGTGGATCTCGCCGGTGGCGAGCTCGTAGGACACGACGCCGGCCACGCGCTTCTGGGTGTAGGAGGAGCCGTCCTCGCGGGTCGCCTCCTCGTCCACCAGGAGCAGGTCCAGCGCGTAGAACTCGTTGTAGAACTCCACGTTGTGCTTGACGCAGTTCTGGTAGAGCGTCTGGAGGATCATGTGGCCGGTGCGGTCCGCGGCGTAGCAGGCGCGGCGGACCGGGGCCTTGCCGTGGTCGCGGGTGTGGCCGCCGAAGCGGCGCTGGTCGATCTTGCCCTCCGGGGTGCGGTTGAAGGGCAGACCCATCTTCTCGAGGTCGAGGACCGCGTCGATGGCCTCCTTCGCCATCACCTCGGCGGCGTCCTGGTCGACCAGGTAGTCACCGCCCTTGATGGTGTCGAAGGTGTGCCACTCCCAGTTGTCCTCCTCGACGTTCGCCAGCGCGGCGCACATGCCGCCCTGGGCCGCACCGGTGTGCGAGCGCGTCGGGTAGATCTTGGTGAGCACGGCGGTGCGGGCACGCTGGCCCGACTCGATGGCGGCACGCATGCCTGCGCCACCGGCGCCGACGATCACCACGTCGTACTTGTGTACCTGCATTCTCAGGTTCTCTCTTCCGTTTCGTGTGGACGTCCGCTCCGCGTCGGTGCGGGCGGCGTCGCAAGCGTCAGACGTCGGTGTGCGGTCAGCCGGCGCAGAAGGCCGGGGTGCCGGACAGCAGCTGGCCGGTGGCGTCCACCATGCACGGCTCGAAGGTGAAGATCACCAGGGTGCCGAGGATGATGATGGCGGCGGTGGCCACGTACAGGATCATGGACAGCCAGAAGCGGACGCCGTCGCGCTGGGCGTAGTCGTTGATGATGGTGCGGACGCCGTTGGCTCCGTGCAGCATCGCCAGCCACAGCATCACGAGGTCCCAGAACATCCAGATCGGGTCGGCCCACTTGCCGGCGACGAAGCCGAAGTCGATCCCGTGGATGCCCTCGCCGAGCATCAGGTTCGAGAACAGGTGCCCGAAGACCAGGACGACGAGGATCACGCCGGAGACGCGCATGAACAGCCATGCGAACATCTCGAAGTTGCCCTTCTTGCCCTTGTCGCGGGTGTACTTCGCGTCGACGCGCGTGGAGCGCGGAGCGGCGATCGTGGTCTCAGCAGCGGTGCTCATGGATCACATACCTCCAAAGGCCAGCATGAAGTGGCGGACGCAGAAGCCGAGGGTGAGGACGACCCAGAGTCCCAGGACGACCCACAGGAGGGTCTTCTGATGCTTCGTGCCGCCCTTCCAGAAGTCCACGAGGATGATGCGCAGGCCGTTCAGCGCGTGGAACAGCACGGCAGCCACCAGACCCGCCTCGCCGAGAGCGAAGAGCGGGTTCTTGTACGAGCCGATCACCGCGTCGTAGGCCTCCGGGGAGACGCGCACGAGCGAGGTGTCCAGCACGTGGACGAGCAGGTAGAAGAAGATCACGACGCCGGTGATGCGGTGGCCCACCCAGGACCACATCCCGCCGTAGCCGCGATACAGGGTCCCGCGGCCGTTTTTGGCCGGGGCCTGTGCAGTGGCACTAGTCACGGTTGATTACCTCCCAGGGAAATGCACTGGCCCGGTGCGCGTCCGTGGGCGGGCGGGCAGGGGGCTGGGGTGCGAGTCGATTCCACCTTCCAGGATAGACCCTCCCCGGCCTCCGCCGGGTTCCGGGGGCGGCTGTGTGACACGGCGCCCCCGCGCCGCGGTGTGCAGGGCACCGTCCACCGCCGGGACATCGGTCCGCTCGACGGGGCACTGCGTTCCGTAGAGTGGACCCCGTGAAGAACGAGAGCACCGCGCCTGCGCCGCAGTCCGACGCCGCCGCCGAGGCCCTGTCCCGCTTCCACGCCGTGATCCCGGCCGGAGGCGTGGGCACCCGCCTGTGGCCGCTGTCCCGCGCCGCCGCGCCGAAGTTCCTGCATGACCTCACCGGCTCGGGCCAGACCCTGATCCGTGCGACCTGGGACCGCCTGGAGCCGCTGGCCGGCGCCGGGATGATGGTCGTCACCGGCCAGGTGCACCGCGACGCCGTGGCCCGTCAGCTCCCGGAGCTGGGGGAGGGCGACTTCGTCCTGGAGCCGGAGCCGAAGGACTCCGCGGCCGCGATCGGCCTGGCCGCCGCGATCCTCTCGCTGCGGGACCCGGACACCATCATGGGCTCGTTCGCCGCGGATCAGGTGATCTCTCCGCTCGAGGACTTCCAGAAGGTCGTGGAAGAGGCGGTCGTCACCGCGGCCACCGGCAAGATCGTCACCATCGGCATCACGCCGACCCACCCGGCCACCGGTTTCGGCTACATCCGTCGCGGCCGTTCGCTGCGCCTGGAGGACGCCCCGCACGCCTTCGACGTCGCCGCGTTCGTGGAGAAGCCGGACGCGAAGGTCGCGGCGCAGTACGTCCGCTCCGGAAAGTACCTGTGGAACGCCGGCATGTTCGTGGCCCCGGTGACGCTGATGCTGCAGCACCTCGAGGAGCACGAGCCCGAGCTGCACGCCGGCCTGATGGCCATCGCGCGGGCCTGGGACACGGACCGTCGTCAGGAGGTCCTCGCCGAGGTCTGGCCGACGCTGAAGAAGACCGCCATCGACTACGCGGTGGCCGAGCCGGCCGCCGCCGCCGGGGACGTGGCCGTGGTCCCGGGCGACTTCACCTGGGACGACGTGGGCGACTTCGCCGCCATCGCCCGCCTGAACCCGGTCAAGGACGGCTCCGGCATCACGGTCATCGGCGACACCCCGCGCGTGTACTCCTCGGAGGCCTCCGGGGTGGTCGTCACCGACTCGGATCGCGTGATCGCCCTGATCGGCATCGAGGACGTCGTGGTGGTGGACACCGGCGACGCCCTGCTGGTCACCACCACGGACCGCGCCCAGGACGTGAAGAAGGCAGTGGAGTCCCTCAAGGCCGAGGGCGCCGACGACGTCCTCTGACCCGGCGCGCCCCAGATGACGCGAGGCCCCCGCGATGTGAACACCAGGTGAACCTCGCGGGGGCCTCTGCGCTACCCTGCGGTGACATGACCGGCACCATCGAGAGCTCCGCCTTCCCGCACCGCAAGACCGCACCCGACGTCCCCACCGTCTCCTCGGCGGTCGAGGCCCTGGAGGGCGAGGTGCGCGTGCTGCGCCGGTCCATCCACCAGGAGCCGGAGCTCGGCTTCGAGGAGCACGAGACCACCCGGAAGGTCATGGAGTTCCTCCGCGGTGCCGGGCTGGAGCCCGTGCAGCTGGCGGACACCGGCTGCTTCGTGGAGGTCGGCGAGGGGCCGCTGGTGCTCGGCCTGCGTGCGGACATCGACGCGCTGCCGGTCGAGGAGCTCACCGGCCTGCCCTACGCCTCGAAGCGCCACGGCCTGGCCCACGCCTGCGGCCATGACATGCACACCTCGGTGATGGCCGGCACCGCCGCGGCCCTGCACCGCATCCTCACCGGGCAGGTGGTGGACGAGGACCTGAAGGAGGCCGGCGCCCGCGCCCACGGCCGGGTCCGCATCATCTTCCAGCCCGCCGAGGAGCAGCAGCCCGGCGGCGCCCTGCACGTGATCGAGCAGGGCGTCCTCGAGGGGCTGCCGCGCATCCTGGCCGCGCACTGCGAGCCGCGCTTCGACGTCGGCACGATCGGCACCCGCATCGGCGCCATCACCTCGGCGGCGGACACCATCCGCATCACGCTGACGGGCCGCGGCGGCCACACCTCGCGCCCGCACCTGACGGAGGACATGGTGTTCGCCCTGTCCCAGATCGCGGTGAACGTCCCGGCCGTGCTCTCGCGCCGCCTCGACGTCCGTTCCGCCGTGTCCGTGGTGTGGGGCCAGATCTCCGCCGGCTCCGCCCCGAACGCGATCGACTCCACCGGTCGCCTGTCCGGCACCATGCGCTGCCTGGACGCCGCGGTCTGGGAGGAGGCCGGCGAACTGCTGGACGAGGTCGTCACCCAGGTGGCCGCGCCGTACGGCGTGGAGGTGGAGCTCGAGCACATCCGCGGAGTGCCGCCGGTGGACAACGCCGAGGCCGAGACCGCCCTGATCGAGTCGGCCGCCCGCCGTGAGCTCGGCTCCGCGGCCATCCAGCTGACCCCGCAGTCCATGGGCGGGGAGGACTTCGCGTGGATGACCCAGAAGGTCCCCGGCTCCATGCTGCGCCTGGGCACCCGCACCCCGGGCGGCATCGACTACGACCTGCACCGCGGCGACTACGCCCCGGACGAGCGTGCCCTGGGCACCGGCATGCGCGTGTTCGTCTCCGCGGCCCTCGGCGAGATGCTCCGCGCCCCGCGGCCCTGAGCGGCTCCGGCGCGCCCCGACGACGGCACCCGCCCCGGACTCGCGGCGCGCCCCGGGTGCGCGTCGCACCCAGGACCCGCGCGCGTCGCCCCCAGGGTCCACCCAGGTCGAGGTCAGCCTCGACGCGGGGGCGCGGGGCCGTCGTCGTGCGCCGTGCCACAGGTGTGGACTCAAGGTAAACTCACGGGTAACGAGCGTGCTCCTTCGCGTGCGCGCGGCACGCTCGAACCCGGTCCATGGGCGGACGCCCGTGCCCCGGGCATCGTCATCGCATCACGTGAAGTGAGGAAATCCATGGGCATCCTGTCCGACGAGAAGGCCCGTCGCCTTCTGCTTCCCGCCGCTGTCCTGTCCGTCTCGGGCCTGCTGCTCACCGGCTGCGGCGCCCCGCCGGAGGAGGGCGACTCCAACGCCAACGGCGAGGCCCAGGTCTCCACCGACCCGGAGGTCGGCGACGACAACTCCGACTACCTCGCCTGCATCGTCTCCGACGAGGGCGGCTTCGACGACCGCTCCTTCAACCAGTCCTCCTACGAGGGCCTGAAGGCCGCGGAGTCCGACTACGGCATCGAGATCCGCGAGGCCGAGTCCCAGGAGCCGGGTGAATTCACCCCGAACGTGAACTCCATGGTCGATGCCGGCTGCAACTCCATCTTCGGTGTGGGCTTCATGCTCGGCGACACCATCAAGCCGATCGCCGAGAAGGAGTCGGACATCCACTTCTTCGGCGTCGACGTCACCGACGGCGGCTTCTCGGACAACGTCCAGAACCTGACCTACGACACCGCCCAGGCCGCCTTCCTGGCCGGCTACCTGGCCGCGGGCATGTCCGAGACCGGCACCGTCGCCACCTACGGCGGCATGGAGCTTCCGACCGTGACCATCTTCATGGAGGGCTTCGCCGAGGGCGTCGAGTACTACAACGAGCAGAAGGACGAGGACGTCAAGGTCCTCGGCTGGGACAACGACGCCAAGACCGGCTCGTTCATCGGCGACTTCTCCAACCAGGCCGCGGGCAAGACCAACACCGCCAACTTCATCAACGAGGGCGCGGACATCATCATGCCGGTCGCCGGCCCGGTGGGCCTGGGCACCCTCGACGCGGTCGAGGAGGCCGGCGAGGACAAGGGCGTCAAGGTGATCTGGGTCGACTCGGACGGCTACGAGTCCACCGACAAGGGCCAGTACATCCTGACCTCCGTCATGAAGAACATGGGCCAGTCGGTCACCGACGTGATCGCCGAGGACCTCAAGGGCGAGTTCACCCACGAGGCCTACCTGGGCACCCTGGAGAACGAGGGCGTGGGCCTGGCCCCGTACCACGACTTCGACGGCGAGGTCCCCGAGGACCTGAAGAAGGAGGTCGAGGACCTGCGGCAGCAGATCATCGACGGCGACGTGACGGTCGAGTCCTCGATCGACGAGGGCTGAGACGCCGCCTGAACGCCACGGGGCCGGACCCGGCAGCACAGCAGGGTCCGGCCCCGTGGCGCGCACACCGCGTGCCGGAGCCCCGGCACGTGACCGGATGGAGGAGACGGAACACCCCATGAAGCTCGAGCTGCGCGGCATCACGAAGCGGTTCGGCACGTTCGCCGCGAACGAGGACGTGGACCTGGTGGTCGAGTCCGGGCAGGTGCACACCCTGCTCGGAGAGAACGGCGCCGGCAAGTCCACCCTGATGAACGTGCTCTTCGGCCTGTACGACCCCACCGAGGGCGAGATCCTGCTCGACGACGAGCCGGTCGCCTTCGCCGGTCCCGGCGAGGCCATGCGCGCCGGCATCGGCATGGTGCACCAGCACTTCATGCTGGTGCCCGTGTTCACCGTGGCGGAGAACGTGGCACTGGGCGACGAGTACACGAAGGCCGCCGGCGTCCTGGACCTCGAGGCCACCCGCCGCAGGATCCGTGAGATCTCGGACCAGTACGGCTTCCACGTGGATCCGGACGCGATCGTCGAGGACCTGCCTGTCGGCGTGCAGCAGCGCGTGGAGATCATCAAGGCCCTCGTCCGCGATGCCCGCATCCTCATCCTGGACGAGCCGACCGCCGTGCTCACCCCGCAGGAGACCGACGAGCTGCTGAACATCATCCGGCAGCTGCGCGCCGACGGCACCGCGATCGTCTTCATCTCCCACAAGCTCCGCGAGGTCAAGGCGATCTCGGACACGATCACCGTGCTCCGCCGCGGCCGCGTGGTCGGCACCGCCGACCCGTCCGCCGAGGCCTCCGAGCTGGCCGCCCTCATGGTGGGCCGCGACGTGGTCCTCAACCGCCAGAAGACCGAGCCGAACCTCGGCGATCAGACGTTCTGCGTGGAGGACCTCACCGTGGTCTCGCCCACCGGCCAGGTGCTCGTGGACGGCGTCTCCTTCGGCATCCGCCAGGGCGAGGTCCTCGCGATCGCCGGCGTGCAGGGCAACGGCCAGACCGAGCTCACCGAGGCCATCATGGGCCTGCAGAAGGCGTCCGGCTCCATCCGCCTGGACGGGCGTGAGCTGCTCGGCCGCTCCACTCGCCAGATCATCCGCGCCGGCGTGGGCTTCGTCCCGGAGGACCGCTCCACCGACGGCCTCGTGGGCACGTTCACCGTGGCGGAGAACATGGTGCTCAACCGCTATGACACCGCTCCGGCCGGGACCTCGCTGCAGCTGAACCCGAAGGCCATCCGCCGCCTCGCCACCGAGAAGGTCGAGGAGTTCGACGTCCGCACCCAGGGCGTGGACATCCCGGTCGGCACGCTCTCCGGCGGCAATCAGCAGAAGGTCGTCATGGCCCGTGAGCTGGTGGACGACCTCTCCCTGTTCATCGCGTCCCAGCCGACCCGCGGCGTGGACGTGGGCTCGATCGAATTCCTCCACTCCAGGATCATCGCCGAACGCGATTCCGGCACCCCCGTCATGATCGTCTCCACCGAGCTGGACGAGGTGCTCGAGCTCGCCGACCGGATCGCGGTGATGTACCACGGCCGGATCGTCGGCATCGTCCCGGGGGACACCTCGCGCGACCACCTCGGCCTCATGATGGCCGGCCAGCTCCCCGACGACGTCGTCCTCGCGGACGGCTCCACCCCGACCCAGGAAGGAGCGCGCGCATGAGCACCGCCGCCCCGCAGCCCACGGCGTCCGAGGCGCCGGGCACGGCGTCCGGCACGCAGCCCGGCGCCGGCCGTCCGGCGCCGGACCAGGCCTCCGTGATGCGCCAGATCCTCTCCGGCAACGGCACGGTCACCGTGCTGGCCATCGTCCTGTCCCTGCTGATCTCCGGCCTGCTGATCGTCGTCACCGACGAAGACGTGCAGGAGACCGCCGGCTACTTCTTCGGCCGTCCGACGGACATGCTCGCGGCCGCGTGGTCCGCGTTCTCGGGCGCGTTCCTCGCCCTGTTCCGCGGCGCGATCTTCAACTACGAGGCCTCGAACTTCGAGGGCATGATCAGGCCGCTGACCGAGACCATGACGGTGGCGACGCCGCTGATCATCATCTCCCTCGGCATCGCCATCGCCTTCAAGGCGGGCCTGTTCAACATCGGTGGCCAGGGGCAGTTCATCTTCGGCGCCATGTTCGCCACCTGGTTCGGCGTCTCCATGGACCTGCCGTTCGGCGTGCACCTGCTGGTCGTCCTGGTCATGGGCGTCCTCGGCGGCATGCTCTGGGGCTCCGTGGTCGGCCTGCTCAAGGCCTACACCGGCGCCCACGAGGTCATCCTCACCATCATGCTGAACTACGTGGCGCTGAACCTGCTGGCGTACCTGCTGAACACGGACATCCTGCGCCGTGAGGGCACCACCAACCCGGTCTCGGAGTTCCTGCCGCAGCAGGCCCGCTTCCCGCTGCTGTTCGGTGAGGGCTTCCGCCTGCACTGGGGCTTCGTCCTGGCGCTGGCGGCCACCGCCTTCGCCTGGTGGCTGCTGCAGCGCTCCACCGTCGGCTTCCGCCTGCGCGCGGTCGGCGCCAACCCGGCCGCGGCCCGCACCGCCGGCATCTCCGTGAAGGGCGCCTACATCACCGCCATGGCGGTCTCCGGCGGCCTGGCCGGCCTGGCCGGCATGGCCCACGTGTCCGGCACCGAGGGCTCCCTGAACACCTCGGTGGCCGGTTCCTTCGGCTTCGACGCCATCACCGTGGCCCTGCTGGGCCGCTCCAACCCGGTGGGCGTCCTCTTCGCCGGCCTGCTGTTCGGCGCCCTGCGCGCCGGCGGCGTGACGATGCAGACCCAGACCGGCGTGCCGATCGACATCGTCCTGGTGGTGCAGTCCTTCATCGTGCTGTTCATCGCCGCCCCGCCGCTGGTGCGCACCATCTTCCGCCTGCCCGCCCCGGGCGCCGCCAAGGCCCGCCGCACCGCGGACCCGGTGACCCAGCCGGCCGTGGCCGGCGCCGCCGTCGCCGGCGCCTCGGGCGAGGCGGCCGTCCCGTCCGTGGAGACCCAGGAGGCCGCCGTGGCCGCCGAATCCGCCGCGGACGGTGTGGAGGACCCGGACCCGGCACCCACCGCCGCCGAGCCGGCTCCGGCCGCCGGCGCTGACACCCAGACCTCCGAGAAGGGGCAGACCCGATGAGCGCCACCGCCGCTGAGAAGAAGACCGTGGCCGAGACTCCGGACGCCGCACGCCGCGGCAAGGACGACAAGCCGCTGGTGCGCAGCTGGAGCACCCCGATCCTGCAGACCGTCTTCGCGCTGCTCTCCCTGGGCCTGTTCGCGATCGGCGCCCCGGCGCACGACGCCGAGTTCCGCATCGCCACTCCGGGCGACCTGATCGAGCTGGCGGCCGTCACCGTGCCGGCCGCCCCGACCCTGTGGGTCCTCACCCTGGCGATGATCGCCATCACGGTCCTCGCCTGGGTCCGCGCCGCTGCCGGCCGCAAGAACCCGGTGTGGCTGAACGGCCTGTACGTGTTCGCCTTCGTGGCCGCCTTCCTCATCTGGGTCGTCGGCTCGGCAACGAACAACTCCGTGTACCTGACCGGCCTGATCGCCGGCTCGTTCGCTCTGGCCGTGCCCCTGATCTTCGGCTCGATGGCCGGCATCCTGTCCGAGCGCTCGGGCGTGGTCAACATCGCGATCGAGGGCCAGCTGCTCGCCGGCGCCTTCACCGCCGCGATGGTCGGGTCCGCCACCGGCTCGGCCTGGATCGGCCTGGCCGCCGCGATCGTCGCGGGCGTGGCCGTCTCCAGTCTGCTGGCCGTGTTCTCCATCAAGTACCTGGTGAACCAGGTGATCGTGGGCGTCGTGCTGAACGTGCTCGTGATCGGCCTGACCAGCTTCCTGTTCTCCACGGTGCTGGCCCCGAACTCGTCCGAGCTGAACTCGCCGCCGCATTTCCCGAACATCCGCATCCCGTTCCTCGCGGAGATCCCGATCATCGGCCGTATCCTGTTCGATCAGTCGATCCTCGGCTACGGCATGTACCTGATCGTCGGCCTGCTGTGGTTCGGCCTGTTCCGCACCCGCTGGGGCCTGCGCGTGCGCGCCGTGGGCGAGCACCCGAAGGCCGCGGACACCGTGGGCATCGACGTGCTGCGCACCCGCTACGTCAACGTGCTGCTCGGCGGCGCGGTGGCCGGCATGGGCGGCGCGTTCTTCACCCTCGTCTCGGCGTCCTCCTTCTCCAAGGAGATGACCGCGGGCCAGGGCTTCATCGCCCTCGCCGCCGTGATCTTCGGCCGCTGGAATCCGATCGGCGCGTTCTTCGCCGCCCTGCTGTTCGGCTTCGCCACCAACATGCAGTACGTGTTCGCCATCCTCGGCACCCCGGTGCCGAGCCAGTTCATGGCGATGCTCCCGTATGTGGTCACCGTGTTCGCGGTGGCCGGCCTGGTGGGCCGCTCGCGCGGGCCGGCCGCGGCGGGCACGCCGTATGTGAAGGAGTGACCGTGGAGCCGAACGCTGTGGACTGGGAGGCGCTGACCGCGGCCGCCGTGGAGGCCCTGCAGCACGCCTACGTGCCGTACTCGGGCTACCGTGTGGGCGCGGCCGCGCTGACCGCCGACGGCCGTACGGTGAACGGCTGCAACATCGAGAACGCGTCCTACGGCATCACGCTGTGCGCCGAGTGCTCGCTCGTCTCCGCCCTGATGATGGGAGGCGGCGGGACGCTGGCCGCGTTCGTCTGCGTGAACGGGCACGGCGAGGTGATCATGCCGTGCGGCCGCTGCCGCCAGCTGCTGTCCGAGCACCGCGCGCCGGAGATGCTGCTGATGACCCCGGCGGGCGTGCTCACCATGGACGAGGTGCTGCCGCAGTCCTTCGGTCCGGCGGACCTGGAGTCCGCCTCCGGCTGAGCCGCCCTCAGCCGGAACCACGACGACGGCCGCCGCCCTCCGAGGCCATCCCACCTCGCCGGCGACGGCCGTCGTAGTCTGTTGTCTTCAGAGAACGTCTCCGAGGGAAGGATCCCGAGCCGCCATGACCGATGCCCCCGCCGCCGAGCCCTTCGACGCGATCGAGGTCATCCGTGCCAAGCGCGACGGCCACGAGCTGAGCCGTGAGCAGATCGACTGGGTCGTGGACGCCTACACCCGTGAGGTGGTGGCGGACGAGCAGATGTCCGCCCTGGCCATGGCGATCTTCCTCAACGGCATGCAGCTCCGGGAGATCGCGGAGTGGACGAACGCGATGATCGCCTCGGGCGAGCGCATGGACTTCTCCGGGCTGACCGCCCCGGACGGCCGCAGGCTGGAGACCTCGGACAAGCACTCCACCGGCGGTGTGGGGGACAAGATCACCCTGCCGCTGGCCCCGCTGGTGGCCTCCTACGGGGTGGCCGTCCCGCAGCTGTCCGGCCGCGGCCTCGGCCACACCGGCGGCACCCTGGACAAGATGGAGTCCATCCCCGGCTGGCGCGCCGAGCTGTCCAATGAGGAGATGATGCGCCAGCTCGGCGAGGTCGGCGCGGTCGTCTGCGCCGCAGGGTCCGGCCTGGCCCCGGCGGACAAGCGCCTCTATGCGCTGCGCGACGTCACGGGCACCGTGGAGGCCATCCCGCTGATCGCCTCCTCGATCATGTCCAAGAAGATCGCCGAGGGCACCGGCACCCTGGTGCTGGACGTGAAGTGCGGCTCCGGCGCCTTCATGAAGGACGAGTCCATGGCCCGGGAGCTGGCCCGCACGATGGTGGACCTGGGCCGGGATGCGGGAGTGAACACCACCGCCCTGCTGACGGACATGTCCGTGCCTCTCGGCCTCACCGCGGGCAACGCGCTCGAGGTGCGCGAGTCCGTGGAGGTCCTCGCCGGGGGCGGCCCGGCCGACGTGGTGGAGCTGACCGTGGAGCTGGCCCGCCACATGCTGGCCGGCGCCGGCGTCACCGGTGTGGATCCGGCCGAGAACCTCGCCAACGGCAAGGCCATGGACGTGTGGAACGCCATGATCTCCGCCCAGGGCGGCGACCCGAAGGCCGCGCTGCCCACCGCGAAGCACACCGAGACCGTCACCGCCGAGGCGGACGGCGTCCTCACCGAGCTGGACGCGATGGCCGTGGGGCTGGCCGCCTGGCGCCTCGGTGCCGGCCGTGAGCGTCAGGGCCAGCCGGTGCAGTTCGGCGCCGGTGTGGAGCTGCACGCCCGTCCGGGCGACGAGGTCAGGGCCGGGCAGCCGGTGATGACCCTGCACACGGACACCCCGGAGCGCTTCGAGCGCGCCCGGGCCGCCCTGGCCGGCGGCTGGACCGTGGAGCAGGCCGACGCCGAGCGCGCCGCCGCCCTGCGGGGCCGCTCCGTCATCCTCGACGAGATCCGCTGAGCGGTCGGGGAAGGTCGTGCTCGCCTGGCTCGAGGAGTTCATCCTCCACGCCGCAGCCCAGTGGTGGGTCCTGCCCGTCACGGGACTGCTGTGCCTGCTGGACGGCATCGTGCCGGCCTTCCCGTCCGAGTCCGTCCTGGTCGCGCTCGCCGCGATCGTGAAGGACGGCCAGCCGTTCGCGCTCACTGCCCTGTGGGCAGTGGGCGCGGTCGGCGCCTTCTGCGGAGACAACCTCGCCTACCTGATCGGCCGCACCGTCGGCGCCGACCGCTGGCGCTGGATGCGTTCCAAGGCCGTGGCCGGGGCCATGGGCATGGCCCGCCGGAACCTGGACCGGCGCGGCGCCTTCCTGCTGTTCACCGCCCGCTTCATCCCGGGCGGACGCGTCGCCGTGAACCTCACCGCCGGCGCCACCCGGTACTCCTACCTCCGCTTCGTCCTGCTGGACGCGATCGCCTGCCTGTGCTGGTCCGCGTACTCGATCCTGATCGCCCGCGTGACCACCGGCTGGCTGGACTCCCCGCTGGCGAAGGTCGCCGTCTCCCTGGTCGGCGCCTTCGTGGTCGGCCTGCTGCTGGACCGCCTCATCCACCTGGTCCTCAGCCGCCGCGAGCAGGCGGTGGCGCGGCGGACGCCCGGCACCGGCCCCACGTCCTGAGCCGGGGGTCGTCCGGCTCCCTGCCCGTCCGGCCCCTGCCGTAGACTCCGGGGCGTGACTGAGAGCATCCCCACCGCCGACGCCCCGAGCCCCCTCGAGATCGACCTCGCCGCCCTGCCGAAGGTCTCCCTGCACGACCACCTGGACGGCGGCCTGCGCGTGGCCACCGTCCTGGAGCTGGCGAAGGAGGCCGGCACGCCGGTCCCGGCCGAGACCGAGGAGGAGCTGGCCGCCTGGGTCCACTCCCACGCCAACGGCGAGTCCCTGGAGAAGTACCTCGAGGTGTTCGCGCTGACCACCTCCGTCATGCAGACCCGTGAGCAGCTGCGCCGCGTGGCCCGCGAGTTCGTCGAGGACCTCGTGGAGGACGGCGTGGTCTACGGAGAGATCCGCTGGGCGCCCGAGCAGCACCTGGAAGGCGGCCTGACCCTGGACGAGGCCGTCGAGGCCGTGCAGGAGGGCCTGGACGAGGCCGTCGCCGCCGCGGTGGACAACGGCCAGGACATCTCCGTCGGCCAGCTCATCACCGCCATGCGCCACGCGGACCGCGCCCAGCAGATCGCGGAGCTGGCCGTGCGCCACCGGGACCGCGGCGTGGTCGGATTCGACATCGCCGGCCCCGAGGCCGGCTTCCCGCCGTCCCGCTTCGCGGACACCTTCACCTGGCTGGCCGCCCAGCACCTGCCGGCCACCGTGCACGCCGGTGAGGGTGACGGTCTGGCCTCCGTGCAGGACGCGCTCGTCAACGGCCGTGCGCTGCGCCTGGGCCATGGCGTGCGGATCGCCGAGGACATCAGCGTGGAGTACGGCGCGGTGGACGAGGACGGCGAGCAGCTGGACGCGGACACCGGCCTGGTGGAGCTCGGCCCCACCGCCGCGTGGGTGCGGGACCGGCAGATCGCCCTGGAGGTCTGCCCGTCCTCGAACCTGCAGACCGGTGCCGTGGACCCAGCCGCCGGCATCGAGGGTCACCCGATCGACATGCTGGTCCAGCTCGGGTTCCGCATCACCGTGAACACGGACAACCGCCTCGTCTCGGACGTCTCGCTGACCGATGAGCTGTACCTGCTGGCCGAGACCTTCGGCTACAGCCTGTCCCAGCTGCTGGAGTTCCAGCTCAACGCCGCCGAGGCCGCGTTCCTGCCGGTCGAGGAGCGGGAGGAGCTCGCCGAGCTGCTCGTGGCCGCCTGGAACCCGGTGATCTCCGGCTCCGGGGACGCCCCGCACCTGGCCGAGCTGCCGGACGACGAGCCCGCCGACGCCGAGCAGGACTGACGCACCAGCGTCTGACGAGCATGGGTGCCCGGGTCGACCATCTGGTGTGGGTGGTGGCACAACTGCGCCTCCACTGCCCCTGGACCCGGGCGCTCACACATGAGCAGCTGACGGAGTATCTCGTCGAGGAGGCCTACGAGGCCGTCGAGGCGATCGAGACCGGCGCGGACGAGGACACGCTCCGCTCCGAGCTCGGAGACGTGCTCTTCCAGGTGGTCCTGCACTCGGCGATCGCCCAGGACCGCGGCGCCTTCGCCATGGAGGACGTGGCCGAGGCGATCACCGCCAAGATGCTGCGCCGCAACCCGCACGTGTTCACCCCGGACGGTGCCCTCCGCCCGCCGGACGAGCTGCGGGAGATCACCGTCGAGCAGCTCGAGCGCCAGTGGGAGTCCATCAAGGCCGCCGAGAAGGCCGCGGCCTCCTCAGCCCCGCCGGCCGCACCGCCCTCCTGCGCACCCGGCCCCGCTCCCGAGGGGAGCGGGCAGTCGGGGGAGGGGACCGTCGTCGAAACGCCGGGGGAGGACCGGCCGGGGCAGACCCGTGCAGCGGACGCGGCCCTGGCGGACCTGCTCGCCTCCCTGCCCGCGCACCTGCCGGCGCTCGCCGCCGCCGGCAAGGCCGTCGACCGCGCCGCCCGGCGCGAGCCGAACCCGCTGCCGGCCCCCACTCAGACCCCGGACCACCTGGCCGAGGCGCTCGCCGACGAGGCGGCGCTCGGCGAGGCGCTCTTCGCCCTCGTCCGCCACGCGCGGGCCGCGGGGCTGGACCCGGAGCGCGCGCTGCGGCGGCGGCTCAGGGGTCCGGGCCCGGACCCCGCGCGGTAAGCTTGCAGGCGTAGGCCACCGGACCCACCACCGCATTCAAAGGAGACTGCTCCATGGCTCTGATCGACGCCATCCAGGCCCGTGAGATCCTCGACTCCCGCGGCAACCCCACCGTCGAGGTGGAGGTGCTGCTGACCGACGGCTCCGTCGGCCGCGCCGCCGTCCCGTCGGGCGCCTCGACGGGCGAGTTCGAGGCCGTCGAGCGCCGTGACGGCGACAAGGGCCGCTACCTCGGCAAGGGCGTGCAGGACGCCGTCGCCGCCGTCGACGAGATCGCCGACGAGCTCGAGGGGGCCTTCGCCGAGGACCAGCGCGCGGTCGACTACGCCATGCTGGACCTGGACGGCACCCCGAACAAGGGCAAGGTCGGTGCCAACGCCATCCTCGGCGTGTCCATGGCCGTGGCCGTGGCCGCCGCCCAGTCCGCCGAGCTCCCGCTCTTCAAGTACCTGGGCGGCCCGAACGCCCACGTGCTGCCGGTGCCGATGATGAACATCCTCAACGGCGGCGCCCATGCCGACTCCAACGTGGACATCCAGGAGTTCATGATCGCCCCGATCGGCGCGCCGACCTTCAAGGAGGCCCTGCGCTGGGGCGCCGAGGTCTACCACGCCCTGAAGAAGGTGCTGCAGGACAAGGGCCTGGGAACCGGCCTGGGCGACGAGGGCGGCTTCGCCCCGAACCTGGAGTCCAACCGTGCCGCCCTGGACCTGATCGCCGAGGCGGTCCAGGCCGCCGGCTACACGCTCGGCGAGGACATCGCCCTGGCCCTGGACGTGGCCTCCTCCGAGTTCTGCGAGAACGGACGGTACACCTTCGAGGGCGAGCAGCGCTCCGCCGAGCAGATGGCCGCCTACTACACCGAGCTGGTGGACAACTACCCGATCGTCTCCATCGAGGACCCGCTCGACGAGAATGACTGGGAGGGCTGGCAGCTGCTCACCGAGTCCCTCGGCGGCCGAGTCCAGCTGGTGGGCGACGACCTCTTCGTGACCAACGTGGAGCGCCTGCAGCGCGGCATCGACGACAAGGCCGGCAACGCCCTGCTGGTGAAGGTCAACCAGATCGGCTCCATGACCGAGACCTTCGACGCCATCTCCCTGGCCCAGCGCCACATGTTCCACTGCATGATCTCCCACCGCTCCGGCGAGACCGAGGACACCTTCATCGCGGACCTGGCCGTCGCCACCAATGCGGGTCAGATCAAGACCGGCGCCCCGGCCCGTTCGGACCGCGTGGCCAAGTACAACCAGCTGCTGCGCATCGAGGAGGAGCTGGGCGACGCCGCCGTCTACGCCGGCCGCACCGCCTTCCCGCGCTTCCAGGGCTGAGCCACCGACGCAGTGACCCCGCCCCGCCGGTGACCGCCGGGCGGCAGGGGGACACACGAGGGCCCCACGCTGCGAGCGTGCGGGCCCTCGGTGCGTCCGGGCCGGGGCCGCACGGGCCGTGCGGTCCGGCGCGTCAGCCCGGCTGCCGTCCAGGTGCGGCGACTACCCTGGGGACATCCCCGCCCGTGACCTCCTCGAAGGAGCCCGCCCCATGGTGAGCCGCCGCCCCCGCATGCCCCGCGTGCCCGGTGCCGAGCGTGCCCGGGCGGAGGCCGCCGAGGCCGAGCAGGCCAAGGCGGCGGCGGAGGCCCGCGCGGCCGCGGACGACGCCGTACGGCGCAGGGCCGCCGAGACCGCGGAGGACCTCGCCGCCGAACACAGCGCCGCGGACGGCGAGACGGCGAAGGAGAACGCGACGTCGGCGGGCGAGCGGTCGGCGGGCGGAGACGTCGTCGAGCTGCGTCGCGCCGCGGACGCCGCCGAGACCTCCGTCAGTGAGGACGCCGCCGGCATCGTCGCCGAGCGCGAGGTGAAGGACTCCGCCGAGCACCCCGGGAGAAACGGGGAGGACCCGGAGAAGGACGGGGAGACGGCAGGGGGAACGGACGCGCCCGCGTCCACCGCCTCCTCCCGCATCGCCACCGAGCCGGGCCCGAGCGTCTCCCGCCTGCGCCCCGCAGGCGGTTCGCACGGCGCCGGATCGGCCTCCGATCCCCGCCCGTCCGCCCGGTCCCACACCGCCGGGGCCCGCCCGGCCGGCTCCCCTCAGCGCCGCCTCGGCCCGGGACGCACACCCGAGCAGGCAGCCCAGGATGTCGCCCGCCGCCGCCAGCCCGCCCCGAAGCCGGTGCCGGCGCGATCCGTCACCGGTCGCTCGCTGGTGGTGATCGCGGTGATCTTCATCGCCGCCACCCTCATGGCCCCGACGCTGCGGGTGTACCTGAACCAGTCCCTGGAGATCGCGGCCGCCGAGCAGGACATCGAGGACCAGCAGCGGCAGAAGGCCGAGTACGAGGAGCGGATCGCCCGCTGGGAGGACCCGGACTTCGTGCGCCAGCAGGCCCGCGACCGCCTGGACCTGGTGATGCCGGGGGAGACCCTCTACATGGTCACCGGCCAGGATCGGATCGAGGAGGTCCCCGAGGAGACGGACGACGCCCAGGAGGAGCCGGTGAACGAGCACCTGCCCTGGGCCGAAGGCCTCTGGGACTCCGTGGTCCGCGCCGCCACCGAGTGACCGGGGCCGGCCTCCACTCCGGCGGCCGGGACCTCCGACCACCGCTCAGCCCGCGGGCCGGCACCGATGCCCGGCACCACAGCACCGAACTGCACAGCACCGAACCGCACACCTTCCGCACCCTGACGAGGACCCCCACATGAACACCGCTGACCGCACCGTCACCGAGCATGACCTGGACACCCTGTCCCTGCAGCTGGGCCGACCTGTTCGAGACGTCGTGGAGATCGGCGCCCGCTGCGTGTGCGGCAGCCCGTTGGTGGCCACCACGGCCCCCCGCCTGTCCAACGGCATCCCGTTCCCCACCACCTTCTACCTGACGCACCCGGTGCTCACCGCCGCGGTGTCCCGTCTCGAGGCGGACGGGGAGATGACCCGCATGAACGAGCGCCTCGCCGAGGACGCCGAGCTGGCCGCCGCCCACCGCGAGGCGCACGAGGCCTACCTGGCCGAGCGTGACCGCGTCGGTCGGCTCTCCGGCGTGGGCGAGGTGAAGGAGATCGCCGGCATCTCCGCCGGCGGCATGCCCGAGCGCGTCAAGTGCCTGCACGTGCTGGTCGGCCATTCCCTGGCCGCCGGACCCGGCGTGAACCGCCTCGGCGACGAGACCCTGGAGAAGATCGCTCCGTGGTGGACCCCGCAGGCCTGCCGCTGCGACGGCGCCTGGGACGCCTCCGCCGAGGTCCCCACCAAGGACCTGTCCCGCCACGTGAAGCACCTGGAGAAGGTCGAGGCCCTGAAGAAGGTCACCGTGGCCGGCATCGACTGCGGCACCAACTCCATCCGCCTGCTCATCGCCCGACCGGACGAGCAGGACCCGGAGACCCTGGTGGACGTCGTCCGTGAGATGACCATCGTCCGCCTCGGCGAGGGCGTGGACGCCACCGGCGAGTTCTCCGCCGCGGCCCTGGAACGGACCTTCGCCGCCGTGGACGCCTACGCCCGCCTGGTGCAGCGCCACCACGCCGGTGCCGTCCGCTTCGTGGCCACCTCCGCCACCCGGGACGTGCAGAACCGCCAGGTCTTCGTGGACGGCGTGACAGAGCGCCTCGGCGTGGAGCCGGAGGTCATCTCCGGCGCCGAGGAGGCCTCCCTGTCCTTCCGCGGCGCCGTCTCCGCGTTGCCGCCCGGCCTGGACCCGCAGGACCGCGTCCTGGTGGTGGACCTCGGCGGCGGCTCCACGGAGTTCGTCGTCGGCACCGCCGCCGGCGAGGTCCTGGACGCCGCGTCCACGGACATGGGCTGCGTGCGCTTCACCGAGCGCTTCCTCCCGGACGCCGACCCCACCGACGACCAGGTCGCCGCCGCCACGGCCGGCGTGGACGAGATCCTGGACCACGTCGCCGGGCGACTTCCCCTCGAGACGGTGAGTGCCGTCGTCGGGGTGGCCGGCACCGTCACCACGGTGACGGCCCACGCCCTGGGCCTGGAGGACTATGACTCCGAGCGGATCCACGCCACCGTCCTGCCCGTGGACGAGGTGACCGCCTCGGCCCGCGCCCTGCGCTCCGCCTCCCGTGAGGAGCGCGCGGCGATGGGCTTCATGCATCCGGGCCGCGTGGACGTGATCGGGGCGGGCGCGCTGATCTGGTCGCGCATCGTCGAGCGCATGCGTGAGGTCGCGGGCGTGACGGACGTCGTCACCAGCGAGCGTGACATCCTCGACGGCATCGTCCTGTCCATGAAGGACCACTGATTTCCAGCCGCCCCTCGGTGGTCCTAGAATCGGTGGCATGACTGTCACCCCTGATCTTTCTCCCAAGCCCCGACTCCTGGTGGTCGGCGGCGGCTACGCCGGCTTCCACATCGCCAAGTCCCTGCAGACGAAGATCAAGGAGCGCGGCGGCGTCGTGACCGTGGTCGACCCGCTGCCGTACATGACCTATCAGCCCTTCCTGCCGGAGGTCGTGGGCGGTCACATCGACGGCCGTCACGCCGTCGTGGACCACGCCACCCACCTGAAGGACGCCGAGCTCGTGCGCGGCGCCGTGGTGAAGGTGGAGCACGCCCGCCGCACCGCCACCGTGCAGGGCCCGGACGGCTCCGAGTTCGAGGTGCCCTACCAGGACATCGTGATGACCGCCGGCGCCACCACCCGTACCTTCCCGATCCCGGGCCTGGCCGACGCCGGCATCGGCCTGAAGACCGTCGAGGAGGCCGTCGCCCTGCGCAACCAGATCCTGGAGCGCCTGGACGCCGCCGCCCGCATGACCGACGGCGAGGAGCGCAAGCGCGCCCTGACCTTCGTGGTGGTCGGCGGCGGCTTCGCCGGCGTGGAGGCCATCGCGGAGATGGAGGACCTGATCCGCAACGCCGTCTCCCGCAACCCGCAGCTGTCCCAGTCCGAGGTCCGCATCGCCATGGTCGAGGCCATGGGCCGCATCATGCCGGAGGTCTCCGAGGACCAGGCCGAGCAGGTCGTCGAGCACCTGCGCGGCCGCGGCATCGAGGTGCTGCTGAACACCTCCCTGGGCAACGCCGAGGGTGGCGTCCTGGAGCTCATCTCCATGGCGGACAAGTCCGTGGTGGAGCGCTTCGGCGCGGACACCCTGGTCTGGACCGCCGGCGTGGCCGCCAACTCCGTGGCCAAGTCCACCGACTTCCCGGTCGAGGAGCGCGGCCGCATCGAGGTCACCGCGACCCTCCAGGTCAAGGACGGCGAGAACGGCGTCCTCGAGGGCGCCTGGGGCTGCGGCGACGTCTGCGCCGTGCCGGACCTGACCGGTGCCGGCCCGGGCGGCATGTGCGTCCCGAACGCCCAGCACGCCGGCCGTCAGGCCAAGCGCCTGGTCGCCAACTACCTGGCCGTGCGCCACGGCGAGGGCGAGGTCCAGGAGTACGAGCACAAGTCGCTCGGCGCCGTGGCCGGCCTCGGCTTCGGCAAGGGCGTCGGCAACCCGATGGGCGTGAAGCTCTTCGGCCCGCTCGCCTGGCTGGCCCACCGCGGCTACCACGCGATGGCCCTGCCGCAGCTGGAGCGCAAGGCCCGCGTGCTCGGCGGCTTCGTCATGGAGACCGTCTTCGGCCGTGACACCACCGCCGTGTTCGACCTGGAGCGTCCGCGCAACGCCTTCCTCAAGGCCGCCGGCGGCACGCCGGTCCTCGGCCGCTTCGCCAAGAAGCAGCTGGAGGACAAGGAGAAGGCCTCGGCCTGATCCGGTGAACACCACCCCCTGACGTCGCCTCCCGTGCGGGGCGCCTCGGGGGACCACGACGACGGCGGCCTCCCCTGTCGCAGGGGACGGTCGCCGTCGTCGCATCGTCGCCTCCTCGGCGGCGCGCCCCACGGTGCGTCAGTCAGGGGAGCGACGGCCACGCCCCCGTGGCCCAACTGGCAGAGGCAGGCGACTTAAAATCGTCTTCGGTGCGGGTTCGACTCCCGCCGGGGGCACGCGACGTCCCGTCGGGCATCCGACACGCTGCGCAGCAGCGGAGGGTCCGCCGCGGCCGCCGCCGTCCGCTCTCTGTGAACACGGTGTCCCAGGATGCAGAGAATTCGCCCGGTGACCTGCCCGGACGCGCGGGGGACCGGTAGACTTCCAGACAGGAAAACGTCCCGCCGTCCGCCGACGGGTGCCTCACGCAGACGCAGCCCCGGCGCGGTCCGGGCCGAGTCGATCGTGAAGGAGCACACCGTGGCGAACCCGGTGATGAACAGCCGCAACTTCCAGGAGCAGATGGGCGGCGGACAGCAGCCCGGCTGGTACGGCGGCGGTCAGCAGACCCAGCAGGACCCCCACATGCAGCAGGGCCAGGGCGGCCCGTACGGCCAGCAGTACCAGGACCAGTACGCGGCCACCCAGTACGCCCAGCAGCAGGGGCGCGAGCAGCGTCTCGAGGACATGTACAACGCCCCGGCCGCCCACGCGGGCGACACCGGCCGCATGACCTACAACGACATCATCGGCAAGACCGGCATGTGCCTGGTCCTGGTGGTCGTCGGCGCCGTCGTCGGCTGGATGTTCCCGAGCATCGGCATCGTCGGCGCGATCGTCGGCCTCGTGCTCGGCCTGGTCAACTCCTTCAAGAAGGAGCCGTCCGCTCCGCTGATCCTGGCCTACGCCGGCGCTCAGGGCCTGTTCCTCGGCGCCCTGTCCATGATGTTGGAGTACCAGTTCTCCGGCATCGTGATCCAGGCCGTCCTGGCGACCCTCTCCGTGTTCGCCGTCGTGCTGGCCCTGTACTCCTCGGGCAAGTTCCGCCCGACCCCGAAGATGACCAAGATCTTCATGGTCGCCATGCTCGGCTACCTGGCGTTCAGCCTCGTGAACCTCGTGGTGTCCCTGCTGGGCGTCACCGACGGCATGTTCGGCCTGCGTGACGGTCCGATCGGCCTGATCATCGGCGCCATCGCCGTGCTGCTGGCCTCCTACTCGCTGGTCATGGACTTCAACATGGCGGAGCAGGGCGTCCGCAACGGCGCCCCGCAGAAGTACTCCTGGACCGTGGCGTTCGGCCTGACCGTCACCCTGATCTGGCTGTACGTGGAGATCCTGCGCATCATCGCGATCCTGCGCAGCAACGACTGACACGCAGAGCCCGGGCGGCACCCGCCGCCTCCGGCCCCGGAGCCCCCGTCCTCCCCGGACGGGGGCTCCGTCGTGTCTGGGGATGTGGGAGGCGGACGTGAGCCTGTCCACAGTCCGGGCCGCGGGGTCGCCCCGCCGCGCGCACAGGCGTAGCCTCAACCAGAGTCCGTTCTCCGGCCGCATCGGTCGGAGAGCACCAGGGGTGAGGAGAGAGACGTGGAGCCGAACGAGCAGGGATCGCTCGCGGAGGACACCGCCGCCACCGGCATGCAGTACCGCCTGGAGCGGGGTCGCGCCGAAGCGGTCGTGGTGGGCCTGGCCGGCGCACTGCGCACGTACCGCGTGGGCGGCGAGGACCTCACCGAGCCCTACGACGAGGACACGATCCCGCCGGCCGGCAACGGCATCCAGATGACGCCCTGGCCCAATCGCGTGGCCGACGCGCGCTGGGAGCTGGACGGCCGGACCCAGCAGCTGGACGTCACCGAACCCGCTCGTGGCCATGCCAGCCACGGCCTGCTGCGGAACACCCAGCTGATGCTGGAGTCCAAGACCTCGCACCGGGTGAGTCTGCGCGGCGAGATCCACCCGCAGCACGGCTGGCCCTTCCGCCTCACCCATCGCGTCTCCTACACGCTGGAGGCGGACGGCTCGCTGACCGTCGCCCAGACGCTCACCAACCACTCGCCCCAGGCCGCCCCCGCCGCCTTCGGCAGCCACCCGTTCCTGCGGCTCGGGGACGTCCCCTCAGCCGAGCTCACCCTCACCGTGGACGCGGAGCGATGGATCGAGGCCGACCCCCAGACCCTCATCCCGGTGGGCACCCGCGAGGCCGCCGGCACCGCATTCGACTTCCGGCAGGGACGGCAGGTGGGCTCCGCTCCGCTCGATGTCTGCCTCACCGGTCTCACCGCTGCGGAGGGCGGCCGGCACGAGGCCCGTCTCACCGCTGCCGACGGCCGCACCCTGACCCTGTGGTCCGACCCCGTGTTCGCCTACACCCACGTGTTCGTCACGGACCGCCTGCCGGGCCGTGACGCGGCCGTCGCGGTGGAACCGATGACCGCCCCCGCCGACGCCCTGAACTCAGGACAGGGCCTGCGCTGGCTTGAGCCCGGGCAGAGCCTCACCGGCTCCTGGGGACTGATCCCGCCGGCCGGCGAGGACACTGCCGACACCGACGAGAGGACCACCCGCCGATGACCACCCCCGCCTCCACCGCACGCCGCGTGGACCGCGACGTCCCGTACGGCCTGACCGTCGCCGCCGCGTGGTCGTGGCGCGTGATCGTCATCCTGGTCATGGCCGGTGTGCTGATCTGGCTGCTCAGCCACGTCAGCCTCTTGGTCATCCCCGTGATCGTGGCCGGACTGCTCGCCACGCTGCTGAGTCCGGTCTACCGGTGGATGGTCGGCATGCGGACCCCGCCGATCCTGGCCTCGCTGCTGTGCGTGCTGCTGCTGATCGTGGTGGTCCTGGGTCTGCTGTTCCTCTCCGGCCAGCAGCTGGCAGTGGGCTTCGCGGACATGTCCGAGCAGGTCGGCCAGGGCATCGAGGCCGGACGCCGCTGGCTCGAGTCCACCGGCATCCCGATGCCGTGGCAGGAGGGCAACGGCGGCTCCAGCGTCCAGGACATCCTCAACACCGTGCGGGAGAACTCCAGCACCATCATGGGCGGTGCCATCTCCTTCGGCTCCACCGCCGCCAATGTGCTGGCCGGCACCGTCATGGCGCTGTTCACCCTGATCTTCTTCCTCTACGACGGCGGCCGCATCTGGGCGTTCATGCTCCGCTTCGTCCCGGCCGCCCGCCGTGAGGCGATCGACAACGCGGGCCACTCCGGCTGGCGCGCCCTCGGCTCCTACGTGCGGGTGCAGATCTTCGTGGCCTTCGTGGACGCCGTCGGCATCGGCCTCGGCGCCTGGCTGCTGGGCGTGCCGCTGGCGTTCCCGCTGGCCGTGCTCGTCTTCCTGGCCTCCTTCATCCCCATGGTCGGCGCGGTCCTGACCGGCGCCCTGGCCGTCCTGCTGGCCCTGATCACCAACGGCATGTGGAACGCCGTCTTCATGCTCCTGGTGGTGCTGCTCGTCCAGCAGCTCGAGTCCAACGTGCTCCAGCCGCTCGTGATGGGCAAGGCGGTCTCCCTGCACCCGCTGGCCGTGTTCCTCGCCGTGGCCGGTGGCTCCGCCGTCCTCGGCCTGGTCGGTGCCGTGTTCGCCGTGCCGCTGCTGGCCTTCGTCAACGCCTTCGTCCGCGGACTGACGGGTGAGGGCCCGCATGTGGGCGTCGACGACGAAGCGCTGACCCTTGAACCGGGCGACGAGGCCCGCAGGCCGGACCCGGACGGCCAGGACCGCTCCGTGCGCCGGGAGAAGGCCCTCGTGGCCTCGCACGGGATCGCGGCGGAGGAAGCGGCCGCGGACGCCGGCATCGACCCGTTCGAGCGTCGCCGGGACGGCGAGGACGCGGGCGAGCCCGGCGCCGGACAGGATGCCGAGCGCGGCGACGACTCCGCAGGCTCCCGCCGCGCCGAGGACGAGGGCCGCGCATGAGCATCGCCCGCCGTCGCCCCCGTCCTGACGAGCTGCCCCGGTGGGTCCGCCCGGCCGTGCCCGCCGGTACCGGCGCGACGTCGCAGGCCTCTGCGTCCGGCCCCGGCTCCGGCGCACAGTCCGGCGCCGCCCCCACGCTGCCGGTGACCCTGGCCGACGTCCGGGCCGCCGCCGAGACCCTGCGGGACACCGCCCTGACCACCCCGCTGCTCACCGCCCGCGCCCTCGGCCGGGACGTGGGCACCGAGGTCTACTACAAATGCGAGAACCTGCAGCGGGCAGGCTCCTTCAAGGTCCGCGGCGCCTATGTCCGGATGGCACTGCTGACGGAGGAGGAGAAGTCCCGCGGCGTCGTGGCCGCCTCGGCCGGCAACCACGCCCAGGGTGTGGCGCTGGCCGCCCGCCGGCTCGGCATCCATGCGCGCATCGTGATGCCGCGCGGCGTGGCCCTGCCGAAGCTGCAGGCCACCCGGGACCACGGTGCCGAGGTCGTGCTCTACGGCACCACCGTGGACGAGTCCCTCGCCGAGGCCGAGCGCTACGCGGAGGAGACCGGCGCGGTGTTCATCCACCCCTTCGACAACCCGGCGATCATCGCCGGGCAGGGCACCGTGGGCCTCGAGATCCTCGAGCAGCTGCCGGACGTGGACACCGTGATCATGGCGATCGGCGGCGGCGGTCTGCTGGCCGGGGCGGCGATCGCCCTCAAGGAGTCCGCCCGCGAGGCCGGGCGTGAGATCCAGGTGATCGGCGTACAGGCCTCGGACGCGGCCGCCTACGTCAGCTCGCTCGAGGCGGGGAGCGTGCAGTCCCTGCAGGGCGTGAGCACCATCGCCGACGGCATCGCGGTGGGCCGTCCGGGGGCCGTGCCGTTCGAGGTCATCAGTTCCCTGGTGGACGCCGTGGTGACCGTGACCGACGACGAGATCGCCGAGGCCATCGTGCACCTGATGGAGCGTTCGAAGCTCGTGGTGGAGCCCGCCGGCGCCGTCGGTGCGGCCGCACTGCTCTCCGGGCGCGTGGGCGCCCTGGGGATGGACCTCGGCAAGACCGCCGTGGTGCTCTCCGGCGGGAACATCGACCCGATGCTCATGCTCAAGTCCATCCAGGTCGGCCTCGCCTCCAACGGCCGCTACATGGGCGTGCGCATCCCGTTGCGGGACCGCACCGGCGAGCTCGCCACCATCTCCCGGCTCATCGCGGACGCCGAGGCGAACGTGGTCCGCGTGGACCACACCCGCGTGGGCCCGGAGTTCTCCATGGGCGGCGTGCACATCACCATCGACATGGAGACCCGCGGGCACGAGCACTCCGAGCACGTGCTCGCCGCGCTGCGCGAGGCCGGCTACGCCCCCGAGCAGCTGTACTGACGCCGGCAGTTGTACTGACACCGACCGTCGCGTACACGACGAGGGCCGCACCGGACATCCGGTGCGGCCCTCGCGGCGTCACGGCGTCGGGGGACTCGGCCCCTGTCACCCGGCGATGCGACTCAGTGCTCGGCCTTCTGCGGCCCGGCGGCCAGCTTGGCCTTCGCCGCCTTCTCGGCCTCCTGCTCGGCGGCGTGGGACTTCGCGGCGGCCTCGTCCACCGTGGCGGCGCGCTCGGTGTCCTCGGCCGGGCTGCCGGAGGAGGCGTCCTCGTGGCTCTGCAGGGTCTCGAGCGTGGCCGGGAGGGCTGCGGCGGCGGTGTTGCCGGCGAAGGAGGAGGTGGCGGCACGCAGGGCGCGCACGTGGCGGTCGTCCCGGGTGAGGCGGTTGATGCGGCGGCTGAGCTCACGGCGGCCGTGCTCGGCCTCGGCGCCGGGGATGAGCACACGGGCGATGTTCAGCGCGTCCAGGGTGCCCAGCAGCAGGGAGGTGGACGGGGTCATCGCCTCCTCGGAGTGAAGAGCGGTGCGGACCTCGTCGATCACCTCGTCGCGGGCGCGGGTGGACTCCGGGCGGATCTCGGTGTTGAGCAGGCCCTTCTTCTCCTTCACGAGCGTGCCGCGCTCGATCAGGTGCTTCTCCAACGGCTTCTGCACGGCCGGCTTGCCCTTCTTCACGAGGGCGTGAAGCGGTGTGCCGTCCAGGCCGTCGACCTGACCCAGCACGGCATCCAGGACCGGGTGGCCGGTGGTGCCTGCGGACACGACGCGCACGCGGGCCTGCGCCGGCTCCGCGTCCTGCTCGACGGCCACGATCCCGGCGTCGGCCAGGTCGACCAGCGCGGCGGCGGCGAGGGCGTTCTTGTGCGCTTTCGGGGACTCGACGGTGCCGTCCGGGCGGGTCAGCATCAGGTGCATCTTCTCAACGGTGAGCATGCACTCAACCTAGCAGTGGGCACCGGGCTCGGCAGAGCCCGGGCGCACGGTACGTCCCCGCGTGCTCGACCTCCCCGGCCCCGCCCGCCGGACGACGACGGCCCCTTGCCCTCCCGTCCACGGCAGGTGCCGCGGAAGGGAGAGGGAGGGGCCGTCGTCGTGGTTCCGTCCGGCAGGGACGGTCAGCCACGGGGAGGGGATCAGGCGCGGTAGAGCTGGACGTCCAGGATCTCGACCGTGATCTCCTTGCCGTTCGGGGCCGTGTAGGAGACCTTCTCTCCCTTCTTGGCGCCGTTGATGGCCTCGCCGAGCGGGGAGCGCTCGGAGTAGACATCGAGCTTCTCGCCGTCGTCGGCGATCTCGCGGGAGCCGAAGAGGAAGGTCATCTCGTCGCCGGCGACGGTCGCCTTCACCACGGTTCCCGGGTGCACGTGGCCGTCGTTCTCGGCGGCCTCGCCCACGGTGGCGGTCTCGAGGAGGTGCTTGAGCTCGGCGATGCGGCCCTCGTTCTTGGACTGCTCCTCGCGGGCGGCGTGGTAGCCGCCGTTCTCCTTCAGATCGCCCTCCTCGCGGGCGGCCTCGATGCGGTCGATGATCTCCTGGCGGTACGGGCCGGAGATGTGCTCGAGCTCCTTGGAGAGGCGGTCGTAGGCCTCCTGGGTGAGCCACGGGGCGTCGGCAGAGTTCGTGGTCATGCTGACTCCTTCCATTCGGGTCGGTGCCCGGTTCTTCGTCAGGCACTCGTGGGCGTCGGCGCCTGCACTGCCTGCAGATGACAAGAACCCCGCCGGTGTGTCCGGGCCGTGCGGTCCGCGGTCCGTTCCTCGACCACGTTCCGACGTCCACCGAGAGACACATGCGTTCGGCGGGGCAGAAAGCGCTGGGTCCGACTATACCAAGTGGGGTGAGCCACAGGGATCTGTGACGGCCCTGAGCCGCCCTTGTCAGCCGCGGGCGAAACCCCGGCGGGGGCGCGTCAGAGCGAGCGGCAGGTGTGGACCACGCCGGTGTTGCCGCGGACCACGGTGCGCACGTCCACGGTGTAGGTCCAGGTGTCGTCGCCGGGGGCGGAGCGCTGCTCCGGCTCGAGCCCTGAGACCAGCACGGTGCGGAAGCCGACGGGGGCTGCCTGGGCGTCCTGGACCTCCACGTCGCACTCGGCCTGGGTGTCCGCAGGCGCGCTGACCTGGAAGGTGACGCGGGTCAGGTGGTCGTCCACCACCTCGAAGCCCACATCCTTGTAGGTGATCTTGCCGATGGAGGTGGAGAGCGCGAACCAGGCGGTGACCAGAACCGCCGCCACGACCGCGAGGGCGGCCACCAGACGCACACGCCGCGAGACCCCTGCGGACGGGCGCCGTTGAGCGCCTCCGTAGCGGTTGGCTAGGCTTTCCTCCGGCGTGTCGCCGGTGGAGGCGTGCGGTGCAGCGGTGGGAGAGGCCATCGGCACCAGCCTACCGTCGGGCGGACCCGCGCCGCGTTGCCCCACGGCATCGTGACGGGTCCGGCCAGGCCGCCGCACATCCGTTCCCGTCAGGAGTCCCGCCCGTGAGCGACAAGCACACCGCAGACCCGGCCGTCCCCTCGGCCGGTGGCATCCCGGTCGGCCACACCGGCCGCCACAGCGTCTCGGAGGCGGTGGAGGCGCGCCCGGGCGCCACCGTGCCGCCGTCCCCGGGCCTGCGCCTGATGGCCGTGCACGCGCACCCGGACGACGAGTCCTCGAAGGGCGCCGCCATGATGGCCGCCTACGTGGACGCCGGGGCCGAGGTCATGGTGGTCACCTGCACCGGCGGCGAGGCCGGAGACCTGCTGAACCCGCTCTACGAGGACACCGTGGCCTGCGACCGGGACATCACCGCGGTGCGCCGCGTGGAGATGGCGGAGGCCCAGGCCGCCCTCGGTGTGGAGCACGAGTGGCTGGGCTTCCACGACTCCGGCCTGCCGGAGGGCGACCCCGTCCCGGAGCTGCCGGCGAACTGCTTCGCCATGACCCCGCTGGAGACCGCCGCCCTGCCGCTGGTCTCGCTGATCCGCCGCTTCCGCCCGCACGTGCTGATCTCCTATGACGAGGTGGGCGGCTACCCGCATCCGGACCACGTGATGTCCCACAAGGTCACCGTGGAGGCCTACCGCGCTGCGGGCCTGGCGGACGAGTACCCGGAGGCGGGGGAGCCGTGGGAGATCTCCAAGCTCTACTACGACCGCGCCTTCAACCCGGCGAAGTTCCGCACCCTGCACGAGGCCTACACGGCGGCCGGCGAGGACTCCCCGTTCGCCGACCGCCTCGGCTGGTACGAGAAGATGGAGCGCCTCCGCGAGGTCCGCGCCCGGCAGGCCGCCGGCGAGGACATCCCGGACCCGGAGGACGCCCCGGCCTGGTTCATCCCGGACCACGCCGTCACCACGCAGATCCCCGTGGCCGACTACCTGGAGCGCCGGGACGCCGCGCTGCGTGCCCACCGCACCCAGGTGGACCCCACCGGCTTCTTCTTCGCCGCCCGCAACGAGGTGCTGCGCGAGGCCTGGCCGTGGGAGGACTACGTGCTGATCGACTCCCGCGTGGAGGTCGACCTGCCGGAGCACGACCTCTTCAACGGCGTCCGCTGACGACCCGCCGGTAGACTGGACCGCTGTGACGACCTGGACCTGTCTGAACTCCGCCCTGCTCACGCTTCAGGCGCAGGCGCCCTCCCCCGCGGTGCCCGAGCCGAGCCTGCGCCCCGGCCTGGACGAGGCCGACATCACCCCGGGCGTGGTGGGCTTCCTGTTCACCGCGCTGATGGTGGTCATGGCGATCATCGTGCTGCGTCTGATGGTGCGCTCCGTGCGCCGCGTGCAGCTGCGCTCGCCCGAGGCCGAGGAGATGCTCGTCGAGCGCAACCAGCCGCGCCTGACGGCGGAGCAGCGCACCGCCGGCGAGGGCATCGATGCCTCCGGTGAGGACCGGCTGCAGCGCCTGCGCAAGAAGTACCCGGGCTACCTGGACGAGCCCACCCCGGAGCCGCAGGAGCCGGACACCGGCCGCTGAAGTTCCACCCCTGATGCGCTGAGGGCGGAGGGCTGCCACGGCCCGGCGTTTCGGGGAAGAGACACGGTCACCCGGTAGATGCGGCCCGGTGCCGCCACGGCCTCGCGTTTCGGGGAAGAGACACGGTCACGTTCTGCGATCTCAACACCGTGTCTTGCCCTCACGTGCGCAGGGGTGAGGCCGTCCCGTCAGCCGGCCCCGAGCACGCCGAACATGATCGCGATGTAGTGGCAGACGAAGCCGCCCACCGTGAAGGCGTGGAACAGCTCGTGGAAGCCGAACCACTCCTTGTGGAGGGACGGCGCTTTGAGCGCGTAGAACACGGCGCCCACGATGTACGCGGCACCGCCGGCGCAGATGAGCACGGCGGCCGGGACGTTCGCGGCGAAGAAGTCCCCGATGTACAGCAGCGCCGCCAGGCCGAGGCACACGTAGACGGGCGTGTAGAGCCAGCGCGGGGCGTGGGTCCAGAAGACGCGGAACAGCACGCCCACGATCGCGCCGCCCCAGACCAGGGACAGCAGCAGGAGGGCCTTGTCCTGCGGCAGCAGCGCGATGGACAGCGGCGTGTAGGTGCCGGCGATGACCAGCATGATGTTGGTGTGGTCCAGGCGCTTGAGCACCAGGGAGACCTGCTCGTTCCACTGGACGAGGTGGTAGGTGGCGGAGACGCCGAACAGCAGCAGGCCGGTGGTCGAGTACACCACCGAGGCCCAGGTCAGCGCAGTGCCGGGGGCGAGGACGATCAGCACGATGCCCGCGACCAGCGTCAGCGGTACCATGACGGCGTGGATCCAGCCGCGCAGACGGGGCTTGAACAGGGGGTCGGACGGGTCGGTAACGCGGGCGATCCGCCAGCGCGAGGGCGGGGCCACGGCGCCGTCGGCGGCGGGGGCCAGGCGATCGCCGGCCACGCGTCCGTCATGGTCCGTGGCGAGCGCCCCCGTGGTGGGGATGTCAGGACGGGTGCTCATGGCCCCATCCTTCCACCGCCGCCTGGGCGTGGGCCGCGTATTCTGTTCATGACCGGATGCGCGTCCGCGTGGCGACGCCCGGGTGAGCCCGAGCGGGCTTCGAACCGAGCAGGCTTCGAATCAGACAGGAGTGGTCCGCGTGCGCCAGCCCGAGGTCGTCTACCGCATGTACGAGCGGCGCCTGGCCCAAGACCTGGACCCGGAGCGCATGCCGCGGCACATCGGCGTGATGGTGGACGGCAATCGCCGCTGGGCCCGGGCGTTCGGTGCCTCCACCCAGCAGGGCCATCAGGCCGGTGCGGACCGGATCATCGAGTTCATCGGCTGGTGTGACGAGCTGAGGATCCCGGTGGTCACCCTGTACATGCTGTCCACGGACAACCTGGCCCGGGATCCGCAGGAGCTGGCCCCGCTGCTGGAGATCATCAAGACGACGGCCCGGAGGCTGGCTGAGCCGCAGGACGGCCGTCTGCGGGCTCGGGTGCAGCCGGTGGGTGCGGTGGACCTCCTCCCGGAGGACCTGGCCGCGTGCCTGACGGCCGTGGCCGAGGAGACGAAGGACAGCGAGGGCATCCACATCAACGTGGCGGTCGGCTACGGCGGCCGCCGGGAGATCGTGGACGCGGTGCGCGAGCTGCTGGTGGAGGCGGACGCGCAGGGCCGTTCGGCGGCGGACGTGGCCGCGGAGCTGTCCGTGGACCAGATCTCGGACCGTCTCTACACGCGCGGCCAGCCGGACCCGGACCTGGTGATCCGCACCTCCGGCGAGCAGCGTCTGTCTGGGTTCCTCATGTGGCAGTCCGCGTATTCGGAGTTCTATTTCTGCGAGGCCCTGTGGCCGGATTTTCGGCGGGTGGACTTCCTCCGCGCGCTCCGGGACTACGCCTCCCGCCAGCGCCGCTTCGGGGCCTGACCGACCGCCTCAGCGGATGCCGGCGCGCATCTCGGCCCGCTCGAGCCAGGACGGGCCGCGCTCCCGGCGGTCCTTGCGCCCCCACAGCAGGGCCAGCACGAGCCCGGCGAGGAAGCCGGCGATGTGTCCGGTCCAGGACAGGCCGGCCTGCGGGATCATGCCGAGGAGGGTGCCGCCCAGCAGCGGCAGGGAGACCAGCAGGGAGACCACCACGGCGATCCAGCGCCGCGCGACGATGCCGTAGACCAGCAGGAACGCGGTGAACGCGTAGACGATGCCGGAGGCGCCGATGTGCACGCCGGGGGTGCCGATCAGCCAGTTGATCAGACCGGAGCCGAGCCAGGTCCAGAGCATGAGCCGCAGCGGGCGTCGGGAGACCACGGCGGCCACGGGGGACAGCACGAGCAGGGCGGTGGTGTTGCCGATCAGGTGTCCCCAGCCGCCGTGCAGCAGCGGGGAGAAGAGGATGCCGTGCAGCCCGTCGAGCCGGCGCGGGATGAGGCCGAACCCGGACACCAGTGCGCGCCCGCCGACCATGCCGAGCAGCCCGCCGAGCCACATGAACGCCAGCAGGAACACGGACGGGGCGAACCAGCGGATCAGGTGGTCGCGCCACGGGGGGCGCTCGCGCACCGAGCCGTCGCGTCCTCGGGGCGCGGGCTGGTCGCCGAAGCCGACCGAGTCGAATCGGTCGGGGCTGTGGTGGTGGGTCATGTCGGCCTCCTGCGGTCCAGTCTAAGCAGACGCCCGCGCAGGTCTTCGCCTGCACCGAACGCTGCGGTCACCGGCCCGTCACCGCCGTCACCGGGGCTTCACGCGACATTCATCCGGTGTGTCTGACGGGGCCGGTCCGCCCGCTTCTAGCGTGAGAGGCATCCGGACAGGCAGGGGCGTCGAGGCCCCGGCGAGGAGGCACACGTGCAGCAGACCACCCATCCCGTCCAGGCCGGCGAGGAGCGCGGCCGAGACCGCCTCAGCGTGGGAGATCGGACCTATGTGCTGGACACCTCGGTGCTCCTGTCCGACCCGCGGGCGCTGCTGCGCTTCGCCGAGCACGAGGTGATCCTGCCGCTGGTGGTGATCTCGGAGCTGGAGCACAAGCGGCACGACCCGGACCTGGGCTACTACGCCCGCTCCGCGCTGCGCCTGCTGGACGAGCTGCGCACGCAGCACGGCGGGCTGTCCCAGGATCTGCCGCTGAACCCGGAGGGCGGAACGCTGCGGGTGGAGCTGAACCACATCTCCACGGACGTGCTGCCGTTCGGCATCCGCGGCACGGACAACGACTCGCGCATCCTGGCCGTGGCCAAGTCCTTCGCGGACGAGGGACGGGACGTGACGGTGGTGTCCAAGGACCTGCCGATGCGTGTGAAGGCCTCGGCCATGGGCCTGGCCGCGGACGAGTACCGCAACGACCAGGTGAAGGACTCCGGCTGGACCGGCACCGTGCAGCTGAGCGTGGAGGAGGCCGCTGTGGCCGCCCTGTACGAGGACGGGTCGGTGGACCTGGAGGACCTCCTCCTGCCGGCCGTCTCCGGCCTCTCCCTTCCCGACGACGGCGCCCTCACCTCCACGGGGCTGCTCACCGTGGGCGGGGGCCTCGCCTCGTCCGAGGACCTGCCGGTGAACACCGGGCTGGTGCTGACGAGCCCGCGAGGCTCAGCACTGGCCCGCGTCGGGCAGGGCGGTCGTGCCCACCTGGTGCAGGGGGACCGGGAGGTCTTCGGCCTGCAGGGCCGCTCAGCGGAGCAGCGACTGGCGATCGACCTGCTCACGGATCCGTCCGTGGGCATCGTGTCCCTGGGCGGGCGCGCCGGCACCGGCAAGTCCGCCCTGGCCCTCTGTGCCGGCCTCGAGGCCGTGATGGAGCGGCGCGAGCACCGCAAGGTGGTCGTGTTCCGCCCGCTGTACGCGGTGGGAGGCCAGGAGCTCGGATACCTGCCCGGCAGCGAGGCCGAGAAGATGAATCCCTGGGCGCAGGCGGTCCACGATACGCTCTCGGCCGTGGTCTCGGAGAACGTGATCGACGAGGTGATGGACCGCGGGCTCGTGGAGGTCCTGCCCCTGACGCACATCCGCGGGCGCTCCCTGCACGACTCGTGGGTCGTGGTGGACGAGGCGCAGTCCCTTGAACGCAACGTGCTGCTCACGGTGCTCTCCCGCATGGGCCGGAACTCCAAGGTCGTCCTCACCCATGACGTGGCGCAGCGGGACAACCTGCGGGTCGGCCGGCACGACGGCATCGCGGCCGTGGTGGAGACGCTCAAGGGGCATCGGCTGTTCGGGCACATGACGCTGACCCGCTCCGAGCGCTCGGAGATCGCCGCTCTGGTGACCGAGCTGCTCGAGGAGCGCGGCCGCTGAGCTCCCCGGAGAAGACGCCGCAGACGTGAAGACGTGAGCAAGACCCCGCAGACGTGAAGAAGACCCCGGAGACGTGAAAAGGGGCCGCTGCATGGCAGCGGCCCCGGGCGGGGGTGCTCGGCCCCGTGGAGGGGGGATGTGGGACCGAGGAAGCCCGCCACCATGGCCCCTTGAAACGGGATCGAGGCCATGGGGTCTTTCACGGTCGAACCGGATGTCATTCCGTGCTCGACTGCCACCAGCCTAGCCGCCTGTGGGCAGACCGTGCAACAGTCTCTGTGGACAGATCACCTTCGAATCCGCTGTGTCTGGCAGAGTGGGGTCCATGGGGTGGAACGCGACGTCCGGAGGATGGGGGACGGCCGTTGTGGGAGCGGCCGAGAGCGGCCTGATCGCGGGACTGGCCTGGGCGGCCGTGTGCGCTGCGGTCCTGTTCGCCACAGATCTTCGTGAGCACCGGCTCCCGAACCGCTGGACCGGGGCGCTCGCCGTCGGGGGAGTGCTGACAGCCATCCTGGTCGCAGCGCTGTCCGGGGACGCGTCCGTGCTGCCGACGGCCCTGCTCTGCGGGGCCGGCTACCTGGCGGCGATGCTCCTGCTGCACCTGCTCACCCGGGGTGGCCTCGGCATGGGGGACGTGAAGCTCGCCGGTGGCCTCGGCCTCTATACGGGTGTGCTCGGCCCCGGCGCCACCGTGGCCGCCGGAGTGCTCGCGATCCTGCTCGGCGGGCTCGTGGCGGCCGTCCTCGTGCTGCTGCGCCGGGCACGGGCCTCCACACACCTGCCGTTCGGGCCGCCCATGCTTATCGGCGCCGCGGCGGTGCTGTCCACCGCCTTCCTCTGAGCCTGTCCACCGCCTTCCTCTGCGCCCCGAGCGGCAGACGATGCGTCGGCCGGCACCGCCCTCGGGATGAGACTCGCCATGGCCGGCACGGCGTCGGGTGACGGTGCGGCAGCCGGCGAGCGGCCGTCGTCGTGAAGAGGCCCGGCACACGTGCAACGGCGCGGCCCCTGAAGAAGGGGACCGCGCCGTCGCAACGGGACAGGTGCCGTCAGGCACCGGCCGGGATCACTCGCCCGGGTGGGTCATCGACATGGTGTCCAGCGCCTTGTCCAGCTGCTCCTCGGTGACCTCGCCGCGCTCCACGTAGCCGAGGTCGACGACGGCCTCCCGGACGGTCATCTTGTTGGCCACGGAGTGCTTGGCGATCGTGGCGGCGGCCTCGTAGCCGATCACCTTGTTCAGCGGGGTGACGATGGACGGGGAGGCGCCGGCCAGGAAGGTGCAGCGCTCCTCGTTGGCGGTCAGGCCGTCGATCATCTTGTCCGCCATCACGCGGGAGGTGTTGGCGAGCAGGCGGATGGACTCGAGCAGGTTGGCGGCCATCACCGGGATGCCGACGTTCAGCTCGAAGGCGCCGTTGGTGGAGGACAGGGCCACGGTGGTGTCGTTGCCGATCACCTGGGCGCACACCATGATGGCGGCCTCACAGATCACCGGGTTGACCTTGCCCGGCATGATCGAGGAGCCCGGCTGCAGGTCCGGGATGGCGATCTCGCCGAGGCCGGTGTTCGGGCCGGAGCCCATCCAGCGCAGGTCGTTGTTGATCTTCATGATCGAGTAGGCGATGGTGCGCAGCTGACCGGAGGCCTCCACCAGGCCGTCGCGGTTGGCCTGGGCCTCGAAGTGGTCGCGGGCCTCGGTGATCGGCAGGCCGGTCTCCTCGGCGAGCAGCTCGATCACACGGGCGGAGAAGCCCTTCGGGGTGTTGATGCCGGTGCCGACGGCGGTGCCGCCGAGCGGGACCTCGGCCACCCGGGGCAGGGAGGCCTCGACGCGCTCGATGCCGTAGCGGATCTGCGCGGCGTAGCCGCCGAACTCCTGGCCCAGGGTCACCGGGGTGGCGTCCATCAGGTGGGTGCGGCCGGACTTCACGATGCCCTTGAACTCCTCCGCCTTCTTCTCCAGGGAGGCGGCGAGGTGCTCGAAGGCCGGGATCAGGTCGTTGATCAGGGCGCCGGTCACGGCGACGTGCACGGAGGTGGGGAACACGTCGTTGGAGGACTGGGAGGCGTTCACGTGGTCGTTCGGATGGACCTCCTCCTCGGAGCCGGCCTCCTTCAGGGTGCGGGTCGCGAGGGTGGCGAGCACCTCGTTGGTGTTCATGTTCGACGAGGTGCCGGAGCCGGTCTGGAACACGTCGATCGGGTAGTGGTCGTCATGGGCGCCCGAGATGACCTCGTCGGCGGCCTTCACGATCGCGTCCGCACGCTCCTGGGAGATGATGCCCAGCTCGGCGTTCGCCTTCGCCGCGGCCTTCTTGACCTGCGCGAGGGCGTGGATGTGGGCCGGCTCCAGGGTCTTGCCGGAGATCGGGAAGTTCTCCACGGCACGCTGGGTCTGGGCGCGGTAGAGGGCGTCCACCGGGACCTTCACCTCGCCCATCGTGTCGTGCTCGATGCGGTACTGCTGCTCGTTCTGTGCGCTCATGTGACCGAGTCTAGTCCGCCCGGGCAGGGCGGGAGAGGGGCGTGGGACTGTTGCGCTCCGATCGCTGCGGCGCAGGTGCACGGCGGCCTCATGCCGGCCGGCACGCGGACATCAGTCGATGTCGCCGAGCACCCGTCCGAGGGTGGTCTCGCCGTCCGCCAGCGAGTAGGTCAGACCGATGACCGCGGTGCGGCCGTCGCGCACGGCGCGGTAGAGGTGGCGGGAGGACTCCACGAGCCGGTCGCAGGTCTGGTCCACGTGCTCGGCCACGGTGCCGTCCACGTCCGTGATGCCCTTGCGCTGTGCAGCGAGCACGGACGGGGTGATGCGCTCGACCAGGGAGCGGATGAAGCCCGGGGGCATCCGGCCGGTCTCATAGGACTCCACCGCGGCGGTGACGGCGCCGCAGGAGTCGTGGCCCAGGACCACCACGAGCGGGATGTCCAGCACGTCCACGGAGTACTCGAGGGAGCCGAGCACGGCGTCGTCGATCACCTGGCCGGCCGTGCGGATCACGAACACGTCGCCCAGGCCCACGTCGAAGATGATCTCCGCGGCGAGCCGGGAGTCCGCGCAGCCGAAGATCACGGCCTTCGGGTGCTGTCCGGACGTCAGCGAGGAGCGGTACTCGGCGCCCTGGTTCGGGTGGCCGGGGGTGCCGGCCACGAAGCGGTCGTTGCCCGCCTCGAGCATCCGGTAGACCTCGCCGGGCGTCAGCCGCGGCTCGGAGGGGGACTGCGGGGTCGGAGTGCTGGCCATGGGGATCCTTCCGTGCGGGCCGCGGCGTCGGGCGGCGCCGTCCGAGGCCTATGGTGCCACGGCCGGACCGGCGGCCGTGCCCGTCCGGCGTCATGTCTATCAGCGGACCGCCGTGAGGTCCGTCACCGGGCCGCCGCGGTCACGGACTCGGCGAGCTCGCGCATCACGGACTCGTCGCCGGTGACGGTGAGCACCACGGTGGTGCCGTCCACCTCGCCGACCCAGAACAGGTCCTTGCCCTCCGGGTCGTGCGGGGTCCAGGAGACGCCTCCGACATCCACGGAGTCGCCGGCCGGGGACTGCTTCACGCGCATGGCGGTCCAGGTGGGGTTGGCCTCGGCGGCCTGCTCCAGGCCAGCGAACACGTCGTCCGACACCACCCAGCCGACGTCCCACGAGGAGACGCCGTCCCGGGTGGTCCAGCGGGCGTAGTTGGATGTCCACCCCTCCGGAACGTCCGGGGCGACGGCGGGGACGCCCTCGGCGGCGCGGATCTGCTCGGCCGTCTCGGCCACGTCGATGCGGTCCTGGCGCTCCGGGGCCGGCGGAGGCGGGGCCAGCAGCAGGAAGGCGGCCACCACGGCCATGAGGAACAGGGTGGACAGCAGCATGGCCACGGAGCTGGAGGTCGCCCGCTTGGCCTGCTTCTCCGTCAGCACCGGACGCGGCGCCGCCTGGAGGTCGGCCTCCGAGGAGTCTGCGGGCGCCGCGGCGCGGCCGCCGTCCGGCCCTGCACCGCCTGCGGGCGCGGTGCGGGCGGGGTCGGTCACGTCGGGATGGTTCTCGCTCGAGCTCACCCGTGCATTCTGCCACCCCGGGCACGGCAGGCCCGTAGGATGGAGGCGGGGCAGAGTGGCCCCGGCGCCGACCCGCGAGCAGGACCGGCGCACCGCGATCTGGATCGGAGAGACATGGGCACCGCGTCCACGCAGAACACCGGGTACGAGAACCACGTGCCGGACCGCAACCTCGCCATGGAGCTGGTGCGGGTGACCGAGGCCGCGGCGATCGCGGCCAGCCCCTGGGTTGGCTACGGGGACAAGAACAAGGCCGACGGCGCCGCCGTGGATGCGATGCGCTCCTTCATGGACACCGTCAACATGGACGGCGTGGTGGTGATCGGCGAGGGCGAGAAGGACGAGGCGCCCATGCTGTTCAACGGGGAGAAGGTCGGCGACGGCACCGGTGCCCCGGTGGACGTGGCCGTGGATCCGATCGACGGCACCCGCCTGACCGCCATGGGCTACAACAACGCCCTCTCCGTCTTCGCCGTGGCCGAGCGCGGCACCATGTTCGACCCGTCCGCCGTGTTCTACATGGACAAGCTCGTGGTGGGCCCGGAGGCCGCCGACTTCGTGGACATGCGCCTGCCGGTGAAGCAGAACGTGAACCTCGTGGCCAAGGCCCTGGACAAGCCGGTCTCCCAGGTGACCGTGTGCGTGCTGGACCGTCCCCGCCACGATGAGCTGGTCGCACAGATCCGCGAGGCCGGCGCACGGGTGAAGTTCATCCTGGACGGCGACGTCGCCGGCGCGATCGCGGCCGCCCGTCCGGGCACCGGCGTGGACATGATGATGGGCATCGGCGGCACCCCGGAGGGCATCGTCACCGCCTGCGCCATCAAGGCCACCGGCGGCGTCATCCAGGGCCGGCTGGCCCCCACCGACGATGCGGAGAAGCAGAAGGCGATCGACGCCGGCCTCGACCTCGACGCCGTGCTGACCACCGAAGAGCTCGTGACCTCCGAGCACTGCTACTTCGCCGCCACCGGCATCACCGACGGCGACCTGCTGCGCGGCGTCCGCTTCCAGGACGGCCGCGTGCACACCCAGTCGATCGTGATGCGCTCCAAGTCCGGCACCGTCCGGACCGTGGACGCCGAGCACGACGTGGCCAAGTGGTCCAAGTGGCTGCAGAACGCCCGCTGAGCCACATCTGAACGGCTCCGCCGGCCGGATCACGACGACGGCCCGGTCCCCTTCGCGGGGACCGGGCCGTTGGTCTGTGCCCACCCCTTCTCAGACGGAGGCGGGCCGGGCGGGCGAGGGTGCGGGCCGTCGTCGGGAGGGAAAGAGGTCAGTCGGCCGGCATCGACGCGACGTAGACCGTGGTGTTCTCACCGTCGCCGGAGCGCACCTCGAACGGGGCGGCGGCGGTCTGCGCGGCGGAGAGGAACACGGCCTCCCCGGGGGCGAGCGTGGTGCGCTCGTCCCCGCAGCAGACCTCGGCGGTGCCCTTGGTTCCGACGGCGATGGCCGGGCCGTGCAGGACGGCGGGGGCAGGGGCGTCGGCCCCCTCGGCGGTGAGCTGGGTGAGGGCGAACTCCTCGAACGGCGGGCGGTAGCGCACCGTGCCCTGGCCCACCGGCTCCGGGTTCGTGTAGGGGACCGGCAGCGGGTCGAAGGTGACGATGCGGGTCAGCTCCGCGACGTCCACGTGCTTCGGTGTCAGGCCGCCGCGCAGGACGTTGTCCGACGCGGCCATGATCTCCACGCCCAGGCCGTGCAGGTAGGCGTGCACGTTGCCGGCCGGCAGGTGCACGGCCTGGCCCGGCATGAGGTCCACGCGGTTCAGCAGCAGGGTGACGAGCACGCCCGGGTCGTCCGGGAAGTGCTCGGCGGCCTCGAGGGCGGTGACGATGGCGTCGTCGTGCAGGATCAGGTCCTGCATGCCTGTGAGGGCCTCCACGAGTTCGGCGGTGCCGCCGCGGGACCAGATCGACTCGGGGTCGAGGATCTCGGCGAACGCGCCGGTCACGTCCCCGTCGGCGAGCAGCACGGCCAGGTGACGGGCGGCCAGGGCCACCTCGGTGGCGTTGCCGTCCGAGTACTCCGTCATCACCTGGGCGATGCGCTCGAACGTCAGCTGCGACTCCTCCGGACGGCGGAAGCCGCACAGCGCGGAGAACGGCGTCAGCGCCACGACCATCTCGGGCTTGTGATTGTCGTCCTTGTAGTTGCGCTCCGGGGCGTCGAGGGGTGTGCCGGCCGCCTCCTCGGCCGCGAAGCCCTCCCGGGCCTGCTCGAGGGTCGGATGCGCCTGGATGGACAGCGGGCGGCCTGCCGCCAGCAGCTTCATCAGGTACGGCAGGCGCCCGAAGCGGGCCGCCTCGCCCAGATGGCGCTCCGGGCCCTGGGCGATCAGACGGTCCAGGGTCACCCGCTCGCCTGTACCTGTCTCGACCTCGGACGGGGCCGCCGGGTGGGCGCCCAGCCACATCTCAGCCTCGGGTGCGCCCGAGGGCTCGCGGCCCTGGAGGGCGGCGAGCAGGGTGGTGGAGCCCCAGGCGTAGTCGCGGATGGGGGAGTGCAGTCGAAGCATGGTCCCCAGGGTAGCCGACGCCGCGTCGGGGGTCTCCGTGACCGCCGGGGCGCCGGGGCGCCGGGCCGCCGGGACCGGCGTGACCGCCGGGGCGCCGTCCGGGCGACCCGGAGCGGTCAGCGGCCGGGGGCGCACAGGTGGTTGGTCGAGGAGGCGTGGAGGAGCGCCTTCTCGAGGCCGGCGTCCTCCCACTGCATGAGGGTCTCCTCGGTGATCTCCATCCCCTCGTAGTCAGTGGGGGCGGCGGGCCAGGTGTCCGGGTCGTCCTCGTCCACCTCCGGGGCCACGGAGGGCTCCGGGGCGGTGCCGGTGAGCAGCGGCAGGGCGGCGCCGGCCGGAGACTGCGCCTCGGCGCCGGGCTCCACAGGAGTGCCGTCCTCCTCCATCATCTGCCCCACACGCTCATGGATCTGCTCGAAGTCCGGGAAGGTGGAGAACTTGTCTCCGGCGTCGCCGAAGTCCGGGGCGCCGATGGTGAGGCGCTGCATCTTCTTGCCCCGCGCCTTCTCGCCCAGGTCCACGAAGGTGCCGAGCTGGGACTGCGGCAGGTTCGTCTCCACGATCTGCTCGCCGGCGTCCATGATCTCCTCGAAACGGGCGAGGACGGTGCGGGGGGAGAACTGCTGGAGCATCGCCTGCTGCATGCACTGCTGGCGGCGGATGCGGGAGTAGTCGGTGGAGTATTTTCGGGAGCGGGCGAAGGCCAGGGCGTTCTTGCCGTCCAGCTCGTGCGTGCCCGGTGCCCACCAGGCGTTGCCCCACTGGCCGTCCGGGCGCTCGCCGCGGTGTGTGACCCAGCCGCCGGAGGTCAGGGTGATGCCGCCCATCGCGTCGATCAGCTGGGAGAAGCCGCCCATGTCCACGAGCACGTAGCCGGACATGTCCAGGCCGAGGATCCCGCCGGCGGCGTCCACCATCGCCTCGGCGCCGGGGTCCTCGGCGCCGGGGTAGAGGTCGCTGTGATTGTTCGTGACGTCCACGTAGAGGGCGTTGATGATGCACTCGTCGCCGCAGTCGTAGCCGTTCGGGTAAACGTCCCAGAGCGGCGAGTCCTCGGTGAACTGGGCGTTCTGGAAGTTGCGGGGGATGGAGAACAGCATGGTGGCGCCGGTCCGTGCGTTGATGGAGACCACATGGATCGAGTCCGGGCGCAGCCCGACGCGGCCCTCGCCGGCGTCGCCGCCCATCACCAGGAAGTTGTAGCGGCCGTCCTGGGAGGGGACCTTCGGGCCGTCGCCGAAGATCTTGCCGATCGAGGTGCGGCCGGCGTTCGTCAGGTAGGCGCCGTACGTCAGGCCGCCGGTGGTGACGATCAGTGCGAGGATCGTGGCGGCCACCGTCAGGATCTTCGCACCGGGGGCGAGCTGGCCCACCTTGAGCAGGCGGAACGTGTCCACCCAGAGCACCAGCCAGCCGAGGGCCAAGACCAGCAGCACCACGGCGAGGACGCCGAGCACCACGGGGTTCGCCAGCATGTTCAGCAGCCAGCCGCGGGCCACGAAGGAGATCAGCAGGCAGACCAGCAGGGCCGCCCAGACCGTCATCGTCACGCGCAGTGCCGCACGCCCCAGCCGCCGGTTGCCGGCCACCACCTGGGCGCCGCCCGGGACCAGCAACGTCAGCAGCAGGAGGATCGCGGAGCGCTTCGTGCGCTCCGGGGCGGTGGCCGTGCGGGGGTCGCGGACCGGGTCGCGGTCCGTCCCCAGGGTCTCGGGCCGGTCGGTCAGCTGGGCGTTCACGAGCCGGTCGCCACCTCGTCATGCAGGCGGGCGCCCTTCGCCTGCGCCTGGGCCTTCAGGTCCGCGGCGAATGCCACCAGCCGCTCGCGCAGGGCGGCGGCCTCCTCGCCCTCGCCGGCCCCCAGCATGCGGGCGGCCAGCAGGCCTGCGTTCTTGGCGCCGTCCACGGACACCGTGGCCACCGGGACCCCTGCGGGCATCTGCACGATCGACAGCAGGGAGTCCAGGCCGTCCAGGTTCTTCAGGCGCACCGGCACGCCGATCACCGGCAGCGGTGTGACGGAGGCGAGCATGCCCGGCAGGTGGGCGGCGCCTCCGGCACCGGCGATGATCACACGAATGCCGCGCTCGTGCGCCGTCGCGCCGAACTCGACCATCTCATGGGGCATGCGATGGGCGGAGACCACGCCGACCTCCACCGGGACGCCCAGCTCGCCGAGCACGTCCGCGGCGGCGCGCATCACGGGCCAGTCCGAGTCCGATCCCATCACCACGGCCACCTGGGCCGGGGCGTCCTGCAGGGGACGGGTGTAGCTGTTCTCGGCGGCGGTCATGTCAGGCCTCCTGTGCTGCAACGGTCGAGGGGACGGACGGGGCGCCGCCGTCACGGATCCGGGCGACGGCCGCCTCGGCGGCCTCCACGGCGTGCGGCAGGTCCGCGGCGGTGCGGACGACCACGTTCACGTGGCCGAGCTTGCGGCCCGGGCGGACGCCCTTGCCGTACAGGTGCACCTTGGCCTCCGGGAAGGAGCCCAGCGCGTGGGGCACCTCGGCATACAGGTCCTCGTTGGCGCCGCCGAGCAGGTTCTTCATCACCACGGCCTCGCCGTGGATGGAGACGTCCCCCAGCGGCAGGTCCAGGACCGCGCGCACATGCTGCTCGAACTGGCCGGTGACGGCGCCGTCCATGGACCAGTGGCCGGAGTTGTGCGGGCGCATCGCCAGCTCGTTGACCTGGAAGCCGTCTGCGCCCTCGCCGGTCTGGAACATCTCCACGGCCAGCATGCCGGTCACGCCGAGTCGCTCGGCGATGGCCCTGGCGGCGGAGGCGGCGGCCTCGGCCAGCTCGTCGGAGAGGTCCTGGGCCGGGGCGGTGACCAGGTCGCAGACGCCATTCGTCTGCACCGAGTCCACCACGGGGTAGGACCTGAGCTCGCCGGAGGGCGTACGGGCGACCTGGGCGGAGAGTTCGCGGGTGAAGGGGACGAACTCCTCGGCCAGCAGCGGGGCGATGCCGGCGCCGAGCCAGGTGCCCAGGGTCCCGTCCGCGGCGGAGGAGCGGACGTCCTCGGCGGAGTCGAGCCTGAGCACGCCCTTGCCGTCGTAGCCGCCGCGCGGGGTCTTCAGGATCATCGGCCAGCCGTGCTCGGTGCCGAACGCGAGGATCTCGTCCATGTCCGAGACCGGGGCCCAGGCCGGGTTCGGCAGGCCGAGCTCCTCGATCGCGGCGCGCATGGCCAGCTTGTCCTGCGCGTACTGCAGGGCGTCCGGCCCGGGGCGCACGGCGACGCCCTCCTCCTCGAGGGCGCGCAGGTGCTCGGTGGGGACGTGCTCATGGTCGAACGTGATCACGTCGACCGTCCGGGCGAAGGCGCGCAACGCCTCCAGGTCCGCGTGGTCGCCCACCGTGTGCGGGGCCACCTGGGCGGCGGAGGCGTCGGGGGCCTCGGCCAGGACGCTGAAGCGGACGCCGAGTTCGGCGGCCGGGCCGGCCATCATCCGCGCCAGCTGGCCGCCGCCGATCACACCGAGTCGAGGAGAAGTCGGAGAAGTCACGCCCCCCAGGCTAGCGGCGTCGGCTGGGAATCCGATCACAGCGACGGGGTCGGCTCCGGGTGTCCGGGACAGGCGGCACGGGCGGCACGGACGGAAGGCCGGCGGCCGTCGTCGTGACCTGGGGCGCGGTGCCGCGTGAGCGGCGTCGCGTGTTGTCTGCGGATGTGCTGGGAGTCTGCCCCCATGAAGGGCAGGTCATGCCCGCGCAGGTCCTTCGACGGCTTACACTCGTCCACACGCCCGCGACCGAACGGCCCTGCGCCGGATCGGCCAGAGCCCTGGCGGTGAGCGGGTGCGACGCGGAAGGGGCGTCGCCGGCCGAGGACCGACTCCGCCGACGGACACGCCCCACTGCGGAACACTGCTGTCGACCTGAGGACCCCTCCTTCCATGCTGACGAACCTGTGGCGCCGCTTCACCGGCCTTGTGTCCCTGCTCTGGCGCGAGGTCGCCAAGTTCGGCACGGTCGGCGCCGCCGCCTTCGTTGTGGACTCCGCCGTCTTCCTCTGGATGATGTCCGGCCCCCTGGAGGGCTCCAACGTCAAGGCCAAGATCGTGGCCGGCGTGGTCGCCACCCTGTTCAGCTGGGTGGCCAACCGCTTCTGGACCTTCCGCCACCGCCGCCAGAACAACGTGGTGCGTGAGCTCGTGATGTTCCTGATCATGAACGCGATCGGCCTCGGCATCCAGGCCGGCTGTGTGTTCATCGCGCAGTACGGCATGGGCCTGACGGACAGGACCAGCCTGTTCATCGCCGGCAACGTGGTGGGCCTGTTCTTCGGCACCGTCTTCCGCTACTTCGCCTACCGCTTCTGGGTGTTCCGCGAGGAGCTGGACACCGAGCCCGGCTACGAACGCGACATCGCCGTCATCACCGGCCAGATGCCGTATGTGACCCAGCAGCCTGAGGACGTCCCGGCCGCGACCGCCGAGAACCCGCACGCCGTGGAGCGGGACCCCTCGCGGGCGACCGCGAACCGCCCCCAGCGCCCAGCGGCCTGAGCGGCGGGGCGGCTCAGGCCGAGAAGCCGGCCTCGCGGGCCGCGGCGGCGAGGTCACCGGCGCAGACCACCACGGCTCGGCCCTCGTCCCAGGCCTGCAGGGCGGCGGCCAGGTGACGGGCCTGGAGCGGGCCGCGGGCCAGCACGGCAGCGCCGGGCACGTGCAGGACGTCCTCGGCCTCGGCGGCGGGGTCCGCGAGGGACGCCGCAGCGGGCACCCGGGGTGTGTCCGCGAAGCGGTCCGCCTCGCCGAGCAGAGCCTCGGCCATGTCCACGTCCGCGGCGGACACCTCGTCCGGGTGCGCGCGCACGGGGGAGAGGTCGCGTGGCAGGGCCAGGCGCAGCCCGAGCGCACCGGCCGGCACCGCAGCGGCGGCGTCCTCGGCGACGACGGCGTCCACGTCCTCCGGGGCCTGGCCGTCGGAGCCGGTGAAGGCCGGCTGAACGCCGGCGCAGACGGCGCCGAAGGCGACCGCCAGGGACATCCAGTGCACGGGCAGGTCCAGGCGGAGGCGGGCGCCGTCGTCGAGGTCCTCGGCGGCGCAGAGCGCGGCCGTCTTGGCCGCCCACGTCATCAGCACCGATCCGGAGACCTCGATGCGGGCGTCCACACCGGAGTCCGCGTCGGCCGAGCCCGGAAGATGGATCAGCACCGGCCTGGCGGTGGCCTCCAGCCGACGGGCGAGCGGGGCGTTCGAATCGGGGCGTGACAAGGCGATCATGTGGCCAGTGTGGCATGTCCGGAAGGGTCCGCCACAGGGGTTCGGGGGTGCTGGTCGGGGCCCGGCCTCGGCTTGACGAACGGGGAGTTACACCGGTGTAATTGTGGACATCGAGAGGCGATCCGGCCGGGTGTTCCCGGTGTCGATGCCGGCATGCAGATGCCGTGTGGTGGTCGCCCGCCAACCACACACGTGCAAGCCTCCGGGAGGGTCCTGTCATGGAGAACACGCAACGAGTCGAGGACGTCCGGCGCAGCGTCTCTGCGCCCGCCGCGTCCCCCGACCGGAGCGTCCCCGCTGACTGGTTCATCGACCCGGCGGATCCGCACGCCGGCCGGTGGCAGGAGGCCTCGCTCGAGGACCAGGCCACCGCGTTCCTCACCGCCCACGGGCTGGACGAGGACGGCGAGGACGCGCAGCAGGGGCAGGAGCCGCAGGCCGGCACCGTCACTGCGCTGTTCCCGACTTCCGCCCCGCAGCAGCCGAAGGGTGCCCCGTCCCTGAAGGACGACCCGTGGCAGGTGCTGCCGCTGGCCATGGAGCCGGCTGAGATCGAGGGCGAGCTCGCCTGGCAGGTGGATGCCCTGTGCGCGCAGACCGACCCGGAGGCGTTCTTCCCGGAGAAGGGCGGCTCCACCCGTGACGCCAAGAAGGTCTGCGGTGCGTGCCCGGTGCGCCAGGAGTGCCTGGACTACGCGATGGCCAACGACGAGCGCTTCGGCATCTGGGGCGGCCTGTCCGAGCGCGAGCGCCGCCGGCTGCGGAAGATGCAGCAGGGCTGATCTCTGCCCCTCAGCCCCCGCTCCTCCCCTTTGCGTTTTGGGGATACAACACGGTGTTGAGATCGAAGAACGTGACCGTGTCTGTTCCTCACTCTCGCCGCGCCGGTGCCGGGGGCCGCGCTCGTCATGGGGTCGGTTCCTCCACAGCCGACCGGTCCTCCACAGCCGACCGATCGCCGGGATCCATCCACAGATGAGGCTGCCCCCGAGGCACAGCCGCCTGCCTGCCCGCCACTGTGTGGAGCATGGGCAGTTTTCCACGACCTCTCGACGACGGCCTTCCGACGATCATCACCAGCCGTGACGTGCGGGCGTCCGGGCTCAGCCCCGAACGGCTGCGCGCACAGGACCTCGAACATCTGGACCACGGGATCTACCTGCGCCGGGACGCGACTCTCCGCAGCTGGCAGAGCCTGGGCCTGCCGGAGCCTGGTCACCGGACCCTTCCGGACTTCCTGGCGGCCTTGCTCACCCTTCATCCTTCGGGAGTGCTCTCCCATGAGACTGCGGCACACCTGCACGGGATCCCGATGCCCCATGCTCCGTGGCTCCACCGAGACCCGAGCGGCTACCGGACCAGCGACCTTCCGCCCGTCCACATCACCGTGCCGAAGGGCACGAAGCGGATCCGCCGCAGTGGTGTGGTGGACCACCGTAGGAAGCTGGATGCCCGGCACGTCACCGAGGTCCACGGACTGCGGGTCACCACTCTCGAGCGCACGTGGCTGGACCTCTGCGCCCTCGGCTACCCGTGGTTGCTGGACGACCTCGTGGCGGCCGGAGACTACCTGGTGAAGCATCCCTGGCATCCGGGTGGACGTCTGCCTCCGCTCAGCACCGTGGAGCAGATCAGGCAGGCGGTCGATCAGGTGGGACAGTTCAAGGGGAAGCGTCTTGCCAAGGACGCCCTGGAACTCGTGCGAGTCGGCGCCGATGCTCCACCGGAGACGAAGCTGCGGCTCGCCCTCCTCCGCGCGGGCCTTCCCGAACCCGAACTGCAGTGTCCGATCGACCCGGACGATGAGGACTCCCCGGAGACCGACCTCGGCTACGAGGACTGCAGGCTCGCCATGCAGTACGAGGGCGCCGGACACCGCACGGCCGAGCAGCAGACGCGTGACGTTCGGCGTGACCGGTACGCCGCCGAGAGAGGATGGCGGACGCTCAAGGCCAACGTGGACGACCAGCGCGAGGGCTTCCGATCGTTCATCCGGCAGGTGCGGCGGCATCGGGATTCGTGGGGGAAGACGTGAGGGCTTCGGCCGGACCCGCGAGCGGGAGAGGCCCGGCGTCCCTCAGGCCCGGCATTTCTCAGACCACGTGAAAGTGAGGGGCAGACACGGTCACGTTCTTCGATCTCAACACCGTGTTGTATCCCCAAAGTGGTCCCCCAAAGTGGTCCCCCACAGTGGTCCCCCACAACACAGAGGCCCAGCTCAGAGGCTGCCCCAGCCCGGGTCGAGCTGCTCCGGGTCCCGGCCGATCTCCTCCGCGCACCGGGCCAGTACGGTCGCGTACACCGCCGTGTCCAGCTCGTCCGACTCCACGGCCGAGAGGATGGGCCGTTCATGCAGGGTCACCACCAGCGTGCCGTCGCCGCGCCGTCCCACGCTCGCCCACAGCCGCTCCGGCCCGGGCGGCATCCCCGCCCTCAGCTCCCGCAGCAGCCCGTCCGCGTGGTCCGGGATCCGCTGCACCCGCACCACCATCCCGATCAGCGCCGGCTCGCCGAGCCCGCCGATCTTCTCCACGGCCTTCTCCACCGCCGTCTCCAGCCGGTCCTGCCGGCTCCGCCGCGCCCGCCGTCCCAGCGGCAGCGGGTGGCGCAGCCCGCGACCGTGCCGGTCCCGGGACCTCCACGGCACGCCGCCGGCCGCAGACTCCTCCCCACCGGCTGCAGACTCCTCCCGCGGCTGTGCGGAGAACTCGAGCGGCGCGAACGGCGAATCGGACATGGCCACAGGCTAGGTCATCCGCGCCGCGCCCGATCCCGAGTAGGGTGGTGCGCCGTGGGAGCCATGCGTCGATGCAGCAAGACGGGGTGCCAGCGGAACGCGCTGGCCACCCTGACGTACAACTATGCCGACTCGGCGATGGTCATCGGCCCGCTCTCGCGCCGCGCCGAGCCGCACACCTATGACCTCTGCGGCGAGCACGCCGCAGCCATGACGGCCCCGAAAGGCTGGGAGATCCTGCGTCTGGAGCTGCCCGAGCGCTACGAGCCGGTCCCGGGTCCGGACGACCTGCTCGCGGTCGCCAACGCGTTGCGCCCGCAGCGCACGGCCCGACCGCTCACGCCCACGGCCTCCTCGGCCGTCCCGCCGCGCGGGCAGGACCAGCAGGAGACCCACGACGACGGCCCCGCCCCCTCCGCCACGTCCGTCACCGATGCCGCCCCGTCCCGGTCGGCCGCATCCCGGCCCACGGCGGACGGCGAGCAGGCTCCGCGCCCCTCGCTGGGCGGCCCGGACGGCCCGGCCCGTCCCGGCCGTGGAGGGCTGCGTGTGATCCGCGGCTCAGAGGAGGCCGACTGAGTCCGCGCCCCGCGCGTTCACAGGCGCCTCGGACGTAGGCTGGTCCGTATGACTGAGACCACCGCTGCCACGCCCGACGTCGACCCGCAGTACTCCAACCGCACCACCGTGCCCGGTGCGGACTTCGACTTCGTGGTCCGTGACCTCGCGCTCGCCGAGGCAGGCCGCCACCAGATCCGCCTGGCCGAGCACGAGATGCCGGGCCTGATGGCCCTGCGCGAGGAGTACGGCGAGTCCCAGCCGCTGGCCGGCGCCCGCATTGCCGGCTCCCTGCACATGACCGTGCAGACCGCCGTGCTCATCGAGACCCTGACCGCCCTGGGAGCCGAGGTCCGCTGGGCCTCCTGCAACATCTTCTCCACCCAGGACGAGGCCGCGGCGGCCGTCGTGGTCGGCTCCGGCACCCCCGAGGCCCCCGCCGGCGTGCCGGTGTTCGCCTGGAAGAACGAATCTCTCGAGGACTACTGGTGGACCGCCTCCCAGATCCTGACCTGGCCGGGGGCCGCGGAGGACCCGCAGCTGGGCCCGAACGTGATCCTGGACGACGGCGGCGACGCCACCCTGCTGCTCCACAAGGGCGTGGAGTTCGAGGCCGCCGGTGCCGTGCCGTCCGCCACGGAGGACGACCCGGAGGAGTACCGGATCATCCTCCAGACCCTGCGCCGTCGCCTGGCGGAGGACCCGCAGCACTGGACCCGCACCGCGAAGACGGTCCGCGGCGTGTCCGAGGAGACCACCACCGGTGTGCTGCGCCTGTACCAGTTGGCCCAGGACGGGCGGCTGCTGTTCCCGGCCATCAACGTCAACGACTCGGTCACCAAGTCCAAGTTCGACAACAAGTACGGCATCCGCCACTCCCTGCCGGACGGCATCATGCGTGCCACGGACGTGCTGATCGGCGGAAAGGTGGCCGTGGTCTGCGGCTACGGCGACGTGGGCAAGGGCGCCGCCGAGGCCCTGCGCGGCCAGGGTGCCCGTGTGATCGTCACCGAGATCGACCCGATCTGCGCGCTGCAGGCCGCCATGGACGGCTTCCAGGTGGCCCGCCTCGAGGATGTGGTGTCCGCCGGTGACATCTTCATCACTACCACCGGCGGCAAGGACATCATCATGGCCGAGCACATGACGGCGATGAAGGACAAGGCGATCGTCGGCAACGTGGGCCACTTCGACAACGAGATCGACATGGCCGGCCTCCACCGCCTGCCGAACACGGTCAAGACGGAGATCAAGCCGCAGGTGCACGAGTGGACCTTCGACGCCGGCTCGGACGCTGAGCGTTCGATCATCGTGCTCTCCGAGGGCCGTCTGCTGAACCTGGGCAACGCCACCGGCCACCCGAGCTTCGTGATGTCCGCGTCCTTCACCAACCAGGTGATGGCGCAGATCGAGCTGTTCGGCGGCTCCGCCGGCACCGGCGCCCTGACCGGCGACCACTACGAGAAGCAGGTGTACACCCTGCCGAAGATCCTGGACGAGAAGGTCGCGCGCCTGCACCTGGACGCCCTGGGCGTGGGCCTGACCGAGCTGACCAAGGTCCAGGCCGAGTACCTCGGCGTGGACGTGGCCGGTCCGTACAAGGCCGACCACTACCGCTACTGAGCCCCCCGACCCGCTTCCACTTCCCCAGGAGGGATCCCCATGAGCTCCACCGCATCCGGCGGCCGTCGGCCGTTCGGCAAGAAGGAGGGCGAGCAGACCGCCGAGTCCTCCGAGTTCGAGTCCGGCCTGGACTACGGCGCCTTCATCGAGGACGACGCGGACCAGGACCCGAACCGCACCGTGGCCCTGCCGCGGGAGGACCACGACGACGGCTCGCTCGCCTCCGGCGGCGACCGCACCGACCGCTCGGCATCCGGTGACGAGGAGACCGTGGCCCTGCCGCGGGAGGGCGCCTCCGGCGAGGAGAACGAGACCATGGTGCTGTCCCGTGAGGACCGTGAGGACGGTTCCGGGTGGGCCGACGAGGCGGACCACCAGTCCACGGCGTCCCTGAGTCGCGAGGACATCGACGAGCTGCGCCGTCAGGACACCGCGGGCCGCGCCGCCGGCGAGCGTGACGTGGTGGCCACCCGTCCGGTGGCGGCCTCGGCCCCGGTGCCGCCGGAGGGCGGGTCCGGTTACCCGACCGGGGTCATGGACACCGTGGACGAGCGCCGGGACGGCCGTGACGTCCACGCTGAGCGCGACGTCCGTGCCGAGCGCACGGAGCGTCCGTGGGCGACCTCCACGGACCGTGGCGAGCCGTACTCGCAAGACCAGCTGGCCGAGCGCGGCGCCTACGACCGCGGGGGCGCGCACGCCCCGATGGCCGTCGCCGGCGCCGGGGGAGTGGCCACCCAGGCGTTCTCCCGCACCCAGCGCGACCCGGACGGCCGTCTGCCCGTCACCGGCCCGCGCATCGCGCAGACCCTGCTGGCGATCCTCGCCCCGATCGTGCTGCTGATCGGCGTGGTCCGCCTGGTGGCCTCGCCGGTGTTCCTGTGGCTGGAGTACCACCGCCCGGGCTTCCCGGAGGACCAGTACGGCTTCTCCCTCCAGGACCGTCTGCACTACGGCTCGGCCGGCCTCGACTTCCTGTTCAACGCCGCCGGCGCCCGCTACCTGCACCAGCTGCAGGCGGACGGAGACCCGGTGTTCACCGAGGCGGAGGTCGCGCACATGGTGGACGTGAAGGTGGTCATGCTGGTCACCATGGCCGTGGGCGTCGTCCTGGCGGTCGTCTGCGCCCTGCTGATCGCCTACCTGGTGAAGAACTCCCCGGGCGGCGTGCGCCGTGCCCTGTTCGCCGGGGCGCTGTGGTTCATCGTGGCCGTGCTGGTGCTCGCCGTGCTCGGCGTCCTCGGCTGGGAGGGCCTGTTCGCCGGCTTCCACCAGCTGTTCTTCGCGGACGGGACGTGGACCTTCGCGGCCAACGACGGTCTGATCCGCCTGTACCCGGGCCAGTTCTGGATCGACGCGGCGATCGCCATCGCCCTGGTCTCGCTGCTGGTCGCCGTGGTCACGCTGATCGTCACGGCTCCGACCCGTCGCCGCCGCGAGGCCGCCTGGGACCGCCGCCTGCAGCTGGAGGCGACCCGTGGCCGCTGGTACCGCGAGGACAACGTCGAGGTCGGCTGACCTCTCGACGCCGTCCACCCGGCGCGGGCCGGCAGCCGGCCCCGCACATGATCAGGCCCCGCACCGAGACGATCGGTGCGGGGCCCGCTTGTTTTTTGCATCAGACCTTCTTGCGCGGGCCGTAGAGGGCCTCCACCTCCGCCTCGAAGTCCTCCATCACGGTGCTGCGCTTGAGCTTCATGGACTGGGTCACGTGGCCGGATTCCTCGGACAGCTCGTGGTCCAGGATCACGAACTTGCGGATGGACTCGGCGCGGGAGACACCCTCGTTGATCCGGTCCACAGCCTCCTGGACGGCGGCACGGACCTGGTCGTCCTGGGCGGCCTCGGACATGCTCATCTCGCCGCGGCCGTTGTCCTTGCACCATTCGGCCAGGGCCTCGGGGTCCAGGGTGATGAGGGCACCCACATAGGGGCGGTTCTCACCGACCACCACCACGTGGTTGACCAGGCGATCGCGGCGCAGCCCCTCCTCCATGGGGGTGGGGTAGACGTTCTTGCCGCCGGCGGTGACGATGAGCTCCTTCTTGCGGCCCACGATGGACAGGTAGCCGTCCTCGTCGAGCGTGCCGAGGTCCCCGGTGAGGAAGTAGCCGTCGTCGTCGAAGCACTCGGCGGTGGCCTGATCGTTCTCCCAGTAGCCCTTGAACACGATGGGACCCTTGACGAGCACCTCGGAGTCCTCGGAGATGCGCACGGTGGCGCCGGCCACGGGCAGGCCCACCGTGCCCATGCGCATGGCGGTGGGGATGTTCACGGTGGCCGGTGCGGTGGTCTCGGTGAGGCCGTAGCCCTCCATGATCGGCAGGCCGGCGCCGCGGAAGAAGTGGGCCAGCTCCGGGTCCAGGGCGGAGGCGCCGGACACCGAGTACTCCACAGCCCCACCGAGGGCCGCGCGCAGCTTGGCGAACACGAGGCGGTCGAACACGGCGCGCTTGGCCCTCAGTGCCAGGGACGGCCCGGAGCCCGTGCCGCGTGCGGCGTCCTCCTGGGCCTTCGAATAGGCGATCGCGGTGGCGCGGGCGGCGTCGAAGACCTTCCCCTGCCCGGCGTTCTTGGCCTTGGTGGCCACACCGGCCTCCAGCTTCTCGAACACGCGGGGCACGGCCAGCAGCCAGTTCGGGCGGAAGGAGGCCAGGTCCCGGGTGAGCGTGCCCATGGAGGGGGTGTGGGCGATCTGGATGCGGCCGACGAGGCAGATGACCTGCACGGCGTGGGCCAGCACATGGGCCAACGGCAGGAACATCAGCGTGCGGGAGTTGTGCCCGGACTCCTTCCAGGCCACGACCTCGTGGGCGAACGCCAGCACGTTCAGGCCCCCCGCCGCGAAGTTGCGGTGCGTGATCATGGCGCCCTTGGGCTTGCCGGTGGTCCCGGAGGTGTAGACCAGCGAGGCGACGTCGTCGAGGTCCGCGGCGGAACGGGTGGCCTCCAGGGTCGCGTCGTCCACGTCCGTGCCGCCGGCGGTGAGCTCGTCCAGGCCGGCGCCGGATAGCTGGAAGGTGGACACCTTCAGGCCGCCGTCCAGGGCGGCGCGCTGGGTGGTCTTCTCGTGCGAGGCGGTGCCGCAGGCGACCAGCGTGGTCCCGGAGTCGGAGAGGATGTGCTCGACCTGGTGGGCGGAGGAGGTCTCGTAGATCGGCACGGAGATCGCGCCGGCGAACCAGATCGCCTGGTCCAGGACGGCCCACTCGTAGCTGGTGGGGGCGAAGATCGCCACGCGGTCTCCCGGCTCCACACCCCGGGCGATGAGGCCGCGGGCGACGCTGCGGACCTGGTCCAGGAAGGCGGAGAAGCTCACGTCCAGCCAGCCGCCGGCGCCGTTGCGCACCGCGTACACGGGGGCGTGGGGGGCCTCGGCCTGGGAGGACAGGACGAGGTCCGTGATGTTGCTGTCCTCCGGCAGGTCGGCGGCGAGGGCAGTCGAGGTCTCGGTCAGGCTAGTGGGCTTCTGCACAGGTACAGAGCCTACAGACACCCGGAGTGATCTGCGTAGCAGCAGCGGCCCCGGAGGGGCTCAGATCCAGCTGGCGAACCACATGCGCCAGCGCCAGTGATCGTAGGGGAGGACCTCGCCGGTCCAGAGGGGAAGGAAGAACACGGAGACGGCGAGCACCAGGAGCGTGTACGCGACGATGATCAGGGCGCCGCCCCGCCGTCCGAGCCGGGTGCCGGGACGCAGCAGCACAGACAGCATCAGGACCACCATGAGCACCAGGAACGGCTCGTAGGCCACCGTGTAGAAGAAGAACATGGTGCGCTCCGGCCACAGGAACCAGACCACCTGGCCGGCGAGATACGCCCCCAGCAGGGCGCCGGCGCGCCAGTCCCGCCGCGCGATCCAGAGCCACAGGCTCACCAGCACGGCCACCAGACCGGACCACCAGAGGAGGGGGTTGGCGATGTCCGTGATGGCGGAGGAGCACGTGACGTCCATGCCGATGCAGGGCGCCTCGCCCGGATCGCCGCCTTCGTAGAAGTAGCTGACGGGCCGTCCCATGAAGGGCCACGTCCAGGGGCTGGAGGCGTAGTCGTGGGGACTGGTGAGGCCCTCGTGGAAGTTCGTGGACTCCTGGTGGTAGTGGATGAGCGAGCGCAGCGCGTCCGGCAGCAGGTGCTCCCACCAGGCGCTCGGCGGGTTCTCGGCGCCCCACTGGCGGTAGTAGCCGTCCGAGCTGAGGAACCACCCGGTCCAGGACGCCAGGTAGACGGCCAGGCCGCCGCCCACCACCGCGAGGAATGCACCCAGGCCGTCGTGGGTGACGCCGGCGCGCAGCCAGTGGCGGATGCCGGCGGTGCGGCGGGCCTCCATGTCCCAGAGCACCGTCATCAGCCCGAACACGGCCATGAACGCCAGGCCGGAGAGCTTCACAGCGCAGCCGGCGCCGAGCAGCAGGCCGGCCGCCAGCCGCCACGGACGCGAGCCCAGCAGCGGGCCGGAGGCGAGGAGCCGTCGTCGGCAGGCATGGTCCCCCGCCGCGCCGAGCGAGGAGGCGAGGCGGCGCGCCAGCTGTGCCCGGCCGTCGTCGCGGTCCTTGAGCAGGGCCCAGAAGGCGGCGACCACGAAGAAGGAGAGGAAGATGTCCAGCAGCCCGATGCGGGACAGGATCAGGTGGTGGCCCTCGGTGGCCAGCAGGACGCCGGCCAGCGCGCCCAGGGTGAGCGAACGGAACAGGCGGCGGCCGATCAGCACCGTCAGCAGCACGGAGAGCGTGCCGGCCAGGGCTGCGGCCGAGCGCCAGCCGTAGCCGTTGTCCAGACCGAACACCAGCATGCCGAGGCCGATCAGCCATTTGCCCAGCGGCGGGTGCACCACATAGGCCGGGTCCGGGTCCGGGGTGGCGGTGCCCTCGGCGAAGGCGTCGTTCACGTCGTCCGGCCAGGAGCGCTCATAGCCGTAGTGGAGCAGGGACCAGGCGTCCTTGGGGTAGTAGGTCTCGTCGAAGACCAGCCGGTCCGGGAAGTCCAGGGCCGTGAACCGCATGACGCCCGCCGCCAGCGCGATGAGCAGCGGGACGACCCAGTCCCATCTCGTCATCGCCGCCGTCCGCACGTCGAGGCGGGCGCGCAGCGCTGCCTCGGAGAACGGGTCGCCGGCGCGCGCGCCGGTCAGGGCACGGGAGGGCGGGGCGACGGAGGTTCGGGGCACCCTGCCATGCTACGGGGCCGGGTCGGTGTGGCGGCTAGAGTGCGGCGCAGACAGTGTTGGACGACGACGGCACGCGCCTGTGCCTGCCACGACGCCGTGGGTGCAGGCCGGCCCTGCCGGCGACAGGGGAGGAACACGCATGACCGGACAGCTGATCCTCGCGGCCACGCCGATCGGGAACCTCGGCGACGCCACCGACCGGCTGCGCGAGGTGCTCGCCACCGCGGACGTGGTGGCGGCGGAGGACACCCGCATGGCCCGGCAGCTGTGCCGGAAGCTCGGCGTGACGCTGGCCGGGCGGCTCATGGCGCACCACGAGCACAACGAGGCCGCCTCCGCCCAGGGGCTGCTGGCTCTGGTGCGGGACGGGGCCACCGTGGCCGTGGTGACCGACGCCGGCATGCCGACCGTCTCCGATCCGGGCCACCGGCTGGTGGCCGCCGCCGCGGCCGAGGGGCTGGCCGTGACCTGCGCGCCGGGGGCCAGTGCCGTGACGACGGCGCTGGCCCTGTCCGGGCTCCCGACGGACCGCTTCGCCTTCGACGGCTTCGTCCCGCGCAAGGCGGGGGAGCGGACTCGCGCCTTCGAGCAGATCCGCACCGAGCAGCGGACCGTGGTGTTCTTCGAGTCCCCGCAGCGGATCACGGCGGCGCTGGAGTCCCTCGTGGAGGTGCTCGGAGCGGACCGCCCCGCATGCGTGGCCCGCGAGCTGACGAAGCTGCACGAGCAGATCGTCCGCGGCACCGTCGGCGAGCTGCGGGACTGGGCCCGTGAGCGTCAGGCGGGCGAGGGCATCCGCGGTGAGATCGTCCTCGTCGTCGGCCCCGGTGGCGAGGCGGAGGCGACGATCCTGCAGGAGCTGGTGGCCGTCGTCGAGCAGAGGGTTGCCGACGGCGAGCGGATGAAGCAGGCCGCCGCCGAGGTGGCGGCCGCCCACGGCGTGCGCAAGAACGAGCTGTACGACGCGGTGCTGGCGGCCCGGAAAGGCTGATCCGGTCCCCGCGGCGTCGGGAGTGCCCGAGCGTCGGACAGCCGTGGGGCACAGGCCCTGTCGGTCAGTAGGATGCGCGGTAGAGGCCCCGGAGGGAGCGGGCGCCGGGAATGAGCCCGGCCCGGCCCACCGTTGGAGCTGACAGGCAAGCGGCCGCCGGGGCAGGCGAGCCGACGACCCCGTGTGAGAGAGGTGCACCATGACCGTGACCGCCGAACGTGAGAAGGCCCTGCTGGAGTCCGTCCCGAAGGGCCTGCTGATCGACGGAGAGTGGCGTGAGGCCTCCTCCGGCACGACCTTCGACGTGAAGGACCCGGCCACCGGCGAGGTCCTCGCCTCCCTGCAGGACGGCGGCTCGGACGACGCGATGGCCGCCTTCGACGCCGCCTGCGCCGCACAGAAGGACTGGGCCCGCACCCCGGCCAAGGAACGGGCAGACATCCTGCGCCGGGCCTACGACATGATCAACGAGCGCGCCGAGGACTTCGCGCTGCTGATGACCCTCGAGATGGGCAAGCCCCTGGCCGAGGCCCGCGGCGAGGTCACCTACGGCAACGGGTTCCTGCGCTGGTTCTCCGAGGAGGCCGGCCGCCACTACGGCCGCACCCTGACCGTGCCCGAGGGCACCCTGAAGATGCAGGTGAACCACAAGCCGGTTGGCCCCTGCCTGCTGATCACCCCCTGGAACTTCCCGCTGGCCATGGCCACCCGCAAGGTCGGCCCCGCCGTCGCCGCCGGCTGCACCATGGTGCTCAAGGCCGCCAAGCTCACCCCGCTGACCACCCAGCTGTTCGCGCAGGTCATGCAGGAGGCCGGCCTGCCCAAGGGCGTGCTCAACGTGGTCTCCGGCTCCTCCGCCTCCGCGATCTCCGGCCCCATCCTCGAGGACCCGCGCCTGCGCAAGGTCTCCTTCACCGGCTCCACCCCGGTGGGCGTGAAGCTGATGCAGGACGCCGCCAAGAACGTGCTGCGCACCTCCATGGAGCTCGGCGGCAACGCCCCGCTGATCGTGTTCGAGGACGCCGACCTCGACGCCGCGGTGGAGGGCGCCTTCGCCGCCAAGATGCGCAACATGGGCGAGGCCTGCACCGCCGCCAACCGCTTCCTCGTCCACGAGGACGTGGCCGAGGAGTTCACGAAGAAGTTCGTGGCCAGGCTCGAGGCCCTCAAGCCGCTGCGCGGCACCGACCCGGACTCCACCCTCGGCCCGATCGTGGACGAGGGCGCCCGCGATGACATCCACGCGCTCGTCACCGAGGCCGTGGACGCCGGCGGCGAGGTGCTCACCGGCGGCGACAAGGTCGAGGGCCCGGGCTACTTCTACCAGCCCACCGCACTCAAGGTGGACAAGGACAACCCGATCCTGAAGCAGGAGATCTTCGGCCCCGTGGCCCCGATCGTCACCTTCTCCACCGAGGAGGAGGCCATCGAGATGGCCAACGACACCGAGTACGGCCTGGCGTCCTACATCTTCTCCAAGGACTACACCCGCATGTACCGGGTCTCCGAGCAGATCGAGTTCGGCCTGGTGGGCTACAACGCCGGCGTGATCTCCAACCCGGCGGCCCCGTTCGGCGGCGTCAAGCAGTCCGGCCTCGGCCGTGAGGGCGGGGCCGAGGGCATCGAGGAGTACACCACCGTCCAGTACATCGGCATCGCCGACCCGTACGCGGGCAAGTGATGCGCTGACCGGCTGCGCTGTTGCGCTGACCCGCCGCACAGCAACCGAGGCCACGGCCCCCGGAGGAGACTCCGGGGGCCGTGGCCGTCCTAGAGTGGGCCGCATGCCCACTGAACTGAGCCCCGACCACGCCGAGCCGCCCTCGGTCCCCGAGGCCTACCTGCCCCGGCAGGCCGAAGCCCCGGCCGGCGACGGTCCCCGCCGCGACGAGAAGGACGAGAAGACGGGCCGGAAGCGCCGCCTCGAGTATCCACCCGCGCCGGAGCCGCTGCCGGTGCCCGTGGTGGACAACCACACCCACCTGGACTTCCGCGACGGCCTGGTGACCGTCACGCCGTCGCAGGCGATGGACGCGGCCGAGGCCGTGGGCGTCCGCGGCGCCGTGCAGGTGGGCTGCGATGTGGCCTCGGCCCGCTTCACCGTCGAGTCCATCGAGGCGGACCCGCGGCTGCTCGGCGCCGTGGCCATCCACCCGAACGACGCCGCACGGCACGCCGAGCGCGGGTCCCTGGACGAGGCGCTCGCCGAGATCGAACTCCTCGCGGCACATCCGCGGGTCCGCGCCGTGGGGGAGACCGGCCTGGACTACTTCCGCACACGCGATGAGGCCGGTCATGCCGTCCAACAGGAGTCTTTCCGCTGGCACATCCGGCTCGCCCGCACCCTGGGCAAGGCAGTGCAGATCCATGACCGCGACGCCCACGACGACGTCGTCCGCATCCTGCTGGAGGAGCAGGGCGCAGGGGGGCTCCCGGAGAAGGTCGTGTTCCACTGCTTCTCCGGTGGGGTCGACCTGGCACGCATCTGCAACGAACACGGCTGGCACATGTCCTTCGCCGGCCCGGTGACGTTCAAGGCCAACGACGCCCTGCGCGAAGCCCTCCTCGAGGCCCGCGAGGACCTGCTGCTTGTCGAGACCGACGCGCCCTTCCTGACGCCGCACCCGTACCGGGGGCGCCCCAACGCCCCCTACCTGGTGCCGTACACCCTGCGGCACATGGCGCAGGTGCGCGGGTCGGACGTGGACGACCTCGCCCGTGCGATCGACGCGAACACGACGGCGGTGTACGGAGAGTTCTGACGGGCCGGGGTCCGTCCGGCGCACCGGTCGAGGGCCCTGGGACGTTCCGCCCAGGGCCCTCGGTGCTTCCGTCACCGGCCGGGCATCAGTCCCTCTTCCGCTCCTTCTTCGCCTCGTCCATCGCCTCGACGACGGCACCGGCCGCCGCCGAGACCGCGGCGGGATCCGTGGGGGCCGGGCTGGTGGACGGCGCGTAGCGGGCCCACTGGACCGCGGACCGGACGGTGTCCATCTCCTCCTGGCGCTCCGGCACGAGGGCCACCCACGCGGCGGCCGCCTCGGCCTCGGCCTGGGAGGGGCCCTGCCGGACCTTCGAACGGGCTGCGGTGTCCCGCACCTCGGCCCAGGCGGCCAGCACGCGGGCACGCGCCTGGTCCTCGCCCTCCCACGGGCCCTCCAGACGACGCCGCCGACGGCGCCTGCGCCACCACGCAGGCCCGAAGACCGCCGCGGCGACCACGGCCATGAGCAGGAGGACGCCGAGCACGATGCCGACCACACGGAACACGTCGGCGGCCGAGACACCGGGCTTCTGCGGCTCGTCCCCGGCCTGCTCGGTGGACTCCGGCGACGCGGTCGGGCTCGCAGCCTCGGTGGGCGAGGGAGAGGCCGATGTGGAGGCCGAGGGCAAGATCTCGGTCGGGCTCGGCGAGGCCGGTTCGGAGGCAGACGGCGAGGCGGACTCGGACGGCAGGGCGCCGGCACCGGCACCGGCCTCCGGGTCGGTGTAGTCCGGGGCATCGGCCACGCCGGAGGTCGGCTCGAAGGCGATCCAGCCGACTCCGTCGAAGTAGACCTCCGGCCACGCGTGGGCCCGGTTCGAGGGGATGTCGGTGGGTTCACCGGCCTGACCGGTCTCCGGGGCGTAGCCGATGACGATGCGGGTCTGCAGCCCCTGCGACTCCGCCATCAGGGCGAAGGCCGAGGCGAAGTGCACGCAGTAGCCGGTGCGCTTCTGGAGGAACTGCTCCGTCATGGACAGCCCGGAGCCGTCGTAGTCGTCGTCGACGGGGGCCGTGGTGGAGTAGTCGAACTCGTCCGAACGCAGCCAGGCCTGCAGGGCGTTGGCCTTCTCCCAGTCGGAGGCGCCGCCGCCCATGACCTCCTCGGCCTGGCGGGCGAGCTCGGAGTCCTGGAGCTGGGCACGCTCGTCCGCGCTCATGCGGTCCCGGTCCGGCCCCTCCTGGTCTGTGCCTGCCGCCTGCTCAAGGTGGGTGGGCATGTCCTCGGGGGAGGCCGCGATCGCCGAGTCGATCAGCGTGAGGCCGCCGGACAGACGGGTCGGCGTCGGCCGCGCGATGACGGTGTCTTGCAGCAGCGGCACCCAGTCGTCCTCGGCCGCCGGAACACGCTGGGCGCCGTTCGGCACGGGGATCCAGTCGGGGGAGAACCGGTCCAACGTCACGGTCACCTGTTCCGTGGTCTGCGGCAGCCCGGGCTGCGGGAAGGCGATCTCCTGGCGGGCGAAGGGGGCGTTGTCATCCGGACGGCGCAGGTGCCACGTGTCCGCCATGATGTCCTCCACCACGCCGGTGCGCAGGTACCGGCCGGTCCCGTCCTCGGTGGTGAGGGAGATGCCCGTGGGGCCGGGGGTGCGGCGCAGGTCCTCGCCGAGGTTCACCTCGGTGTTCAGCTGGGGGCCGGAGCTCTGGCCGGACGTCCACCGCTGGCCCTCCGGAAGCAGGCCGGAGGTCAGCTGCGGCAGGGTCGCCGCGGCGACCAGCAGGGCCAGAAGGGCCGCCGCGGCGGTGCCCGCCGAGCCCAGGGCGCTGCGGACGCGCCGGGTCGGGTGCGCCAGCCACATCAGCCCCATCCAGGCGGCGGCGGCCAGCAGCATCGCCGGCAGCGGAGTCACTCCCGCGGTCACCACCGCGCCGATGACGACCAGGGTCAGCGCCGGTGCGCCGGCGAGGGTGGGCTGGTCCAGGGAGCGGGCGAGCAGCAGTGTCAGCGCGAGCGCGAGCAGCAGCACCGCGCAGGTGCTGGCGACTGCGCCTGCGGATGCGGTGATGGGCGGGGTCTCCTGCGCGATCGTCCGGCCCAGGAGGGAGATCTCCTCCTGCAGGGCTCCGAACGTCTGTCCGGTCGGGAGGGCGCCGAGCAGCAGGGTCTCGGACCAGCCGATGCGCAGCCAGAAGACTGCGGCGACCACGGCACCGGCCAGCACGCCCAGCAGCCCTGCGGTGTCGCCGGAGGCGTCACGGTGTTCGAACCAGGCGGTCACCGGCGTCCAGGCGACGGCAAAGGCGATGCACGGCAGGAACGCGGCCCAGAACCAGGGTCCGGCGAAGAGGGCGTCCGCGGCCTGCGCCGCGGCACCGATCAGGACCAGGGACAGCAGTGCGACCGCGGCGCAGCCGAGCAGGGCACGGGGGAACGTCGGGGGCGCGTCGGCGGCCGACGCGTCGTCCTGGACCGGGGCGGAGACGGTGGGTGCGGCGGACATCATCGGTCTCCTCCCGTGCTCGTCAGGACGTTCCAGCCGGCAGAGCGCCAGCGGTCTGCCTCGGCGGCCGCGGCCTCGGTCACCAGCACCACGGCTCCGCGCTGCGCAGGCGCCGCAGGAGGATGCGGCGTCGAGGCGCCGACGACGGCCACGAGCATCACGGCCGCACCGTCGATGGCGTCGCGGCGCAGTGACCAGGGCGCCCCTTCACGGTCCGCACCGTACATGTCGGTCCAGGCCGAGGCGGGGTCGAAGCGGTCGCCGGTGTGGTCCACCACGTCCACGTCCAGGTCCGTCTGGGACCGCAGGGAGTTCTCGACGGCGGCGGCGGTGGCCACGACGGCCTCCAGGGCATCGTCCGTGCTCACCTCGTGGCCGGACGGGGACACGTGCCTCTGCGGCTCACCCGAGCCGAGGGTGCGGTCCACGAGCAGCTGGACCGGCGCCCGGTCCTCGGGCTCCTCGGCGCGCACCATGAGCTGGCCGGCGCGTGCGGTGGCGCCCCAGTGCACGCGGTGCAGGGCGTCGCCGGCCGTGTGCTCGCGCAGCCCGACGTCGTCCGGGCGCTGGGTGCGTCGATACCCGATGGCGCGCGCCACCTGGGCCATCAGCACCCGGTCCAGGTTCGCCGGGAGAGGCCTGCGGCGCGGGCCCACTGGCAGCTCGGCCTCCTGGGGGACGGCGATCCGCTGACGTGCGCTCCACAGGCCGAACGGTCCGGTGACGCGGCAGCGGACGGCGTCCAGCTCGTAGCGACCTCGCCAGTGGGGGAACAGGGAGAGCGCCGAGCCGCGCAACGGGGTCCACCCGCCGGCCCGGGCGGAGCGCCACAGACGGCGGAGGCGTCGAGACCGAGGCGAGGGGCCGTCGTCGGGACGCAGGGACTCGGGGAGGTACACCTCGAGGCCGGCGCCGCCGGACAGGGAGTCAGCGCGCGTGTGCACGGTGAGGTCCAGGGGCTCGAGCCGTTCGTGCAGTCCGTGCAGGCTGTCCGTGCGCGGAGCGGCCAGACCGATCCAGGACCGCTCCCAGGCGCGACGGGTGAGGACGAGCTCGACGAGTGTCAGGACCAGGGCGGCCAGCACGAGGATCAGCAGGAACAGGCCCACCGCGATCGCCTCACGTCGGCCCAGTACCGGGCCGAGCGCCAGGAGCACGACGCCGAGGATCATGAGCCCCACGGCGTCGGCACGGGGACGGAACCGGGGCAGCCGGGTCAGCGGCGCGCTCATCGGGCGGCTCGAGCCTCGGCGCGGGAGGCGAAGGGGGCCTGGACCTGGGAGAGGACCTCGTCCACGATGCGGCGCGCCTGCGGCGAGGTGGTGTCATGGCGGACGGGTCCGTCCAGCAGCAGGCGGTGGGCCAGGACCACATGGGCCACGGCGCGCACGTCGTCCGGGACCACGTAGTCGCGGCCGCTCAGTGCGGCTTCGGCGCGGGCGGCCGACATCCACTGCACCAGCGCGCGCGGGCTCGCGCCCACGCGCACGTCGGCGTGCCGGCGGGTGGCCTGGCCGAGCGCCACGAGGTAGCGGCGCACCGGCTCGCCGACGGCGACCAGGGAGGTGGCGGCGATCAGGCTGCGGGCGGTGTCCACATCCATGACGGGCTCGACGTCGTCCTGGACGGCCGCGTCGGGGCGGTCCGGGTCGTGGGTGTGGTGGGCCAGCATCAGCACCTCGGCGTCCGTGTCCGGGTAGCCCATGGAGATGCGGGCCATGAAGCGGTCCCGCTGGGCCTCCGGCAGCGGGTACGTGCCCTGGGAGTCGGAGGGGTTCTGGGTGGCGACCACCATGAACGGGTCCGGCAGGCGGTGCGTGGTGCCGTCCACGGACACCCGGTGCTCCTCCATGGCCTCCAGGAGGGCTGCCTGCGTCTTGGCCGAGGCACGGTTGATCTCGTCCGCGATCACAAGGTGGGCGAACACCGGGCCGGGGCGGAACTGGAAGTCGTGGCGCTCCTGGTGGAACACGGAGACGCCCGTGATGTCCGCCGGCAGCAGGTCCGGGGTGAACTGGATGCGGTTCACATCGCCGCCGACGGCTCCGGCCAGCGTCCGGGCGAGCAGGGTCTTGCCGACGCCGGGGACGTCCTCCACCAGCAGGTGGCCGCCGGCCAGCTGTACCAGGACCGCGGTCCGGACGGCCTCGGGCTTGCCTTCGACCACCTCCTGGATCCTCGCGATGAGGGCGTCGGTGAGCTCGGTGAAGGCGGGAGTGCCAGGGCGCATGGACGTGAACTCCTGTCAGGCGGGGCCGGGGAGGTGACCGCCCGCGGGATGCGCACGGCCTCTGTTCCGGCCAGCCTACGCCCCGTGATGTGGAACAGTTCGGACGGTGCGGTTCGTCACCGATCCTTGATCTACCGTGACCAAGTCGTTATCGTCGATCCCGTTCATCTCGTGATAGGTCCCTACGTCGGCGTGATCTGCCGCAGCTGCACGGCTGAGATGCCGTGGCCAGCGTGTGACTGTCCGAGTCCCCTTGAGGAGAGAAGGCTTCATGCTGTCTGCCCCGAATCTGCGTTCGACCCGTCCCGGCCGTCTGGCCGCCGTCGCTGCGATCGCCGCCCTCGGTCTGACCGGATGCGCCGGTCAGGACGATGCCGCCCAGGCGAAGCAGGAGGACGTGACCCTGGAGCGCGTGGCTCAGGTGGAGAAGGACGAGGCGGACAAGGGCGGGGACGTCGAGCGTCAGGCCGAGGAGTCTGAGAAGGCCCGGAAGGCTGAGAAGAAGGCTGCCGAGAAGTCGGAGAAGGCCGAGGCGGCCGAGAAGAAGGCCGCCGCCGAGCAGAAGGCTGAGACGGCCGAGAAGAAGGCAGCCAAGCGCCGCGCTGCTGCCGAGAAGGCTGAGCAGGCCGAGAAGAAGAAGGCCGTCGAGCGCGAGGCCGAGAAGAAGAAGGCCGCCGAGCAGAAGGCTGAGAAGAAGGCCGCCGAGCAGAGGGCTGCGCAGCAGAAGGCCTGGGCGGAGAAGGTTGCCGAGCGTGAGGCCATGGAGAAGGCCTGGGCCGAGAAGGCAGCCGAGCGCCGCGCCGCCGAGCAGAAGGCCGCCGAGCACCAGGCCGCGCAGCAGAAGGCCGCGGAGGAGGCCTGGGCGAAGAAGGTTGCCGAGCGTGAGGCCGCGGAGAAGGCGTGGGCCGAGAAGGTTGCCCAGCAGCGCGCCGCTGAGGAGAAGGCCGCGCAGCAGAAGGCCGCCGAGAAGGCCGCGCAGCAGAAGGCCGCCGAGGAGGCCAAGGCGAAGCAGGCCGCCGAGCAGAAGGCTGCAGAGCAGAAGGCTGCAGAGCAGGCCGCCCAGCAGAGCGTCGCCACCGAGCGCGTCGCCGTCGAGCGCACCGCCTCCACCACGTCTGACGACTCCGTGTGGGACCGCCTGGCGCAGTGCGAGTCCGGTGGCAACTGGTCCATCAACACCGGCAACGGCTTCTACGGGGGCATCCAGTTCAAGCAGGACGTGTGGGTCGCCAACGGCGGCACCCAGTACGCCCCGATGCCGCACATGGCCACCCGTGAGCAGCAGATCATCATGGGCAAGAAGATCCAGGCCATGGCAGGCTGGGGCGCCTGGCCCAGCTGCGCGGCCCAGCTGGGTCTGTCCTGACCCGACCTGCGCATGATGCCGCGGCCCGGTCCCTCCACAGGGGCCGGGCCGCGGCGCGTCTGCGGTCGATAGACTCGTGACCATGCCCGACCACGCCGACGACACCTCCGCCGCGCCCGGCGTCGCCCCGCTGCTCAGCGCCGCGGACATCCGGCGCATCGCCACGGAGCTGGACCTGCGCCCCACCAAGTCCTGGGGGCAGAACTTCGTGATCGACCCGAACACCATCCGCCGCATCGTCGCCGCCGCCGAGCTCGCCGAAGACGAGCACGTCCTCGAGGTCGGCCCGGGTCTGGGATCGCTCACCCTCGGCCTCATGGACGCCGCGGCCGCCGTGACCGCCGTGGAGATCGACCCGACGACGGCCGCCCGCCTCCCCGCGACCGCCTCCGCGATGCGTGCGGGCGCCTCCGCACGCCTCGCCGTCCTCCACGGCGATGCGATGACGGTGACGCCCGAAGAGGTCGACGCGGTCCGACCGGCTGCGGCGCAGAGCGGCCCGACCGCGCTCGTGGCGAACCTGCCGTACAACGTGGCCGTGCCCGTGCTCCTGCATGTGCTCGAGCACTTCCCGGACATCCGCCACGGGCTCGTCATGGTGCAGGAGGAGGTGGCCGACCGGCTCGCCGCCGGACCCGGCTCGAAGGTCTACGGGGTGCCGTCGGCCAAGGCCGCCTGGTACGGCCCCGTGCGCAAGGTCGGCACCATCGGCACCCAGGTGTTCTGGCCGGCGCCCCGCATCCACTCCGGGCTCGTCGCCTTCGAGCGTGCCGAGCAGCCGCCGGTGGCAGGCGTCGAGCGTGAGGACGTGTTCGCAGCGGTGGACGCGGCCTTCGCCCAGCGCCGCAAGACCCTGCGCGCCGCCCTGTCCGGCTGGGCGGGCGGCGCTTCCGCCGCGGAGGACGCGCTGCGCACCGCCGGCGTCGAGCCCCAGACCCGCGGTGAGACCCTCGGCATCGCGGACTTCGCCCGCATCGCCGTGGCCCGTGGTGCCCGGGTGACTGAGGAGACCGCATGAACACGCACGCGCGCCATGATGTCCACAGCGACGTCGCCCGCCGCCACGTCACCGCCACCGCGCCGGGCAAGGTCAACGTCTCCCTCCGGGTCGGACCGCTGCGCCCGGACGGCTACCACGACGTCGCCAGCGTGTACCTGGCCGTGTCCCTGACGGAGACCGTCACCGCGGTGGCCAGGGACGACGGCCGCATCACCGTGGGTCCCTGCCCTCGCCACGTGAGCCTCGTGGACGCCCACGAAGTCCCGTGGGACGAGTCCAACCTCGCCCACCGTGCCGCCGTGCTGCTGCGCGAACGCATGGGGCTGGACCCCGAGACCCACGGCGTGGACCTCCAGGTGGCCAAGCAGGTCCCCGTCGCCGGCGGCATGGGCGGGGGGTCGGCCGACGCCGCGGCGGCACTCGTGGCCTGCTCCGCCCTCTGGGACACCGGATTGACCCGCTCGGGACTCGCCGAGCTCGCCGCGGAGCTCGGAGCGGACGTCCCCTTCTCCGTGGTCGGAGGAGCCGCGGTCGGTCTGGGCACCGGCACCGACCTGACCCCCGTGGCAGCCCGGAATCCCGTGCATCTCGTGGTGGTCCCGGCGGACGGCGGACTCTCGACGTCGGTGGTGTTCGAGGCACTCGACCGCCTTCGGGCCGACGGCACCCTGGACTCTCCTGGGGGCGTAGAGGTGAACCAGGACGTGGTCCGCGCCCTGGCCCTCGCCGACCCGCTGGCGCTTGCCCTGGCCATGGACAACGACCTGCAGACGCCGGCCGTCTCCCTGTTCCCGGAGCTGTCCGACGTCCTCGACCTCGGCCTGGACGAGGGGGCGCTGCGCGGCATGGTCTCCGGCTCCGGTCCCACGCTGCTGTTCGTGGCCCGGGACGAGCAGGAGGCCGAACGCCTGGCGACCGCGGTGAAGGAACGGACCGGCATCGAGGCGATCCCGGTCCACGGCCCCGTCCACGGTGCCGGCCTGCTCTGACCGGCGCGCCACACGGGTCGGCTCCGGCCCCTCTGACGACTCCCCGACCCCACCCGGCGTCCGGCACGGACGCGGAAGGACTGACACCACCGCTCATGGCACATCTGCTCGGCGCTGAGAACATCGGCATCTCCTTCGGCACCCGCACCGTCCTCGAGGGTCTCTCCCTCGGCGTGGACGAGGGCGACCGCATCGGACTGGTCGGCCGCAACGGAGACGGCAAGTCCACCCTCATGCGGATCATGGCCGGCCTGCAGACCCCGGACACCGGCCGCGTCACCCGGCGCGGCGGCGTGCGTGTGGGCGTGCTGGACCAGCGTGACGACCTCGACCCCGCCCACACCGTCAAGCAGGCCGTCGTCGGGGAGGTGGACGACCACGTCTGGGCCTCGGACGCCAAGGTCCGCGACGTCTTCGACGGTCTCCTGTCCGGCCTGGACCTCGAGCGGACGGTGGAGGGGCTCTCCGGCGGACAGCGGCGCCGCGTGGCCCTGGCCGCACTGCTCGCGGACGACCATGACGTCCTCTTCCTGGACGAGCCCACCAACCACCTGGACGTGGAGGGCGTCGCGTGGCTCGCCCAGCATCTGAAGGGCCGCTGGCGCCCCACCGACGGCGCCCTCGTGGTGGTGACCCACGACCGTTGGTTCCTGGACACCGTCTGCACCCGCACCTGGGAGGTCCACGACGCCACGGTGGACCCGTTCGACGGCGGCTACGCGGCGTGGATCCTCGCCCGTGCCGAGCGTGCCCGCCAGGCGGCCGTGGCCGAGCAGAAGCGGCAGCAGCTGATGAAGAAGGAGCTCGCCTGGCTCCGCCGCGGTGCCCCGGCCCGCACCTCGAAGCCGAAGTTCCGCATCGAGGCGGCCAACGCGATCATCGCGGACGTCCCCGAACCCCGGGACTCGGTGTCCTTGGCCAGGATGGCCACCGCCCGACTCGGCAAGGACGTCCTGGACCTCGAGGACGTCTGCCTGGCCCTCGGCGCCAAGACCGTCCTGGACCACGTCACCCTGCGCCTGGCCCCGGGCGAACGCCTCGGCATCGTGGGCGTCAACGGCGCCGGAAAGTCGACCCTGCTCAAGCTGCTGGACGGCCGTGTCCAGCCTGACGCCGGCCGCGTCAAGCGGGGCAAGACCGTGGTCACGGCGACGCTCACCCAGGACGTGCACGAGCTGGACGAGGTCGCGCACCTGCGCGTGGTCGAAGTGATGGCCCGTGAGGGCTCGAGCTTCCGGGTGGGAGAGAAGGAGATGTCCTCGGGCCAGCTTCTCGAGCAGCTCGGCTTCGGCACGGACCGTCAGTGGACGCCGGTCGCCGAGCTCTCCGGCGGCGAGCGGCGGCGGCTGCAGCTGCTCCGCCTCCTGGTGGGAGAGCCCAACGTCCTGCTCCTCGACGAGCCGACCAACGACCTGGACACGGACACCCTCGCCGCCGTCGAGGACCTGCTGGACGGTTGGCCGGGCACGCTGATCGTGGTCTCCCACGACCGCTATCTGCTCGAGCGCGTGACGGACCACCAGGTCGCCCTGCTCGGCGACGGCAAGGTGAGGGGCCTGCCCGGGGGAGTGGAACAGTACCTCGAGCTGCGCTCGGCGATGCCGGCGTCCGGCTCCGTCGTCGAGGCCAGTGCGCGGGCCGACGGGCCGGTGCCGGCAGCCGCAGGAGCCGGATCGGCCGACGGGGCGGCTCCGGCGGGACCGACAGCCGCCGAACGCAGGCAGGCGCGCAAGGACATGGCCCGCCTGGAGCGGCAGCAGGAGAAGCTGAGGGAGCGCGCCGCCGGCCTGGAGGCACGGCTGGCCGAGCTCAGCGACGCGCAGCGCTTCGGCGAGCTCGGACCGGTCGACGCCGAGCTCCAGCAGGTGAACGCCGAGCTCGAGGCGGCGGAGGAACAGTGGCTCCTCGCTGCCGAGCTGGCGGAGTGATCCTGTTCATGTCAGCGTTCTCACATGCGTATGTGATGGGCTCCTCGGTGCCGAACGTCTAGCCTGGACCGCCTGGGTCTGCTTACAATTCACGGCATAGGAAATGCTCAGGATCCTGGTTGCAGGAGCCTGACCGTCGGGCCGCCCTTCGTCGACTCCGACGTCCGCGGACCGCAAGCAAGAGGGAGAACGTGGCAACCACCTTGGAGACATCGGCAGCGCATGCCCGGCCTGCACGGCCGCCCCGGCCCCAGGGAGAACGACTGCTCGGTGCCTCCTGGCATCAAGGGATCCCGCGACTGCTCGTCCTGGTGGACAGCGTGCTCATCCTGCTCAGCATGCTCATGGCAGAGTTCCTCCGATTCGGGGGGCTCGGCGCCCGCATCGTCGGAACGGCCGTGCTGAACTACACCGCGCTCACCGTGATCCTGACTGCGGGGTGGGTGGCCACCCTCGCTGTCGTCGGCTCGCGTGACATCAAGGTCTTCGGTGTGGGCGCGGAGGAGTACAAGCGGGTCCTCAAGGGGACTCTCTACTTCTTCGGCGCCGTCGCCATCGTCTCCTATGTGACCCGTACGGATACCGCCCGCGGCTACGTGGCCGTCGCCCTGCCGGTCGGCCTGCTTGCCGTGCTGCTGGGCCGCTTCGCTGTCCGCACCTGGGTCGCGCGCCAGCGCGCGAAGGGCCGCTACCGCCGCCGCATGCTCCTGGTCGGCGGTCCAGGCGGCGTCGCACACGTCCATGGTGTCCTTGTCTCAGAGGCTGGGTCGGGCTATGAGCCAGTCGCGGCGGTCATGCCCGGATACCGGCCCCGGGGTGAGGGGTTCCTGCCGATCCCGAGCCGTACGGATCTGAGCACCATTGGTGAGATCGTGGACTTCGCCGTGGACAATCAGGTCGAGGCCATCACCCTCACCTCAGGTGATCCGTTCCCGCCGCACGACGTGCGCCGCCTCGGGTGGGAGCTGCAGGAGCGCGGCATCTCGCTGATCATGGCGCCGGCCCTCGTGGACGTGGCCGGTCCCCGGATTCACATGCAGCCGTTGGCCGGCATGCCGCTCATCCACGTCAGCACGCCTCGCCTGTCCAGGGGTAAGGCGGCCACCAAGCGCGCGTTCGATGTCCTTGCAGCCGGCGTCGGGATCGTCCTGATCTCCCCACTGCTGCTCGGCGTCGCCCTCGCGGTGCGCCTGGACAGCCCCGGCCCCATCCTGTTCCGTCAGGAGCGCGTCGGCCTCCACGGCAGACGGTTCACCATGCTGAAGTTCCGTTCCATGGTCCCGGACGCGGAGAGAATCAAGTCCGCCCTGTCCTCGGACTCGGGCGATGCGAACGTCCTGTTCAAGATGAAGGACGACCCGCGCATCACCAGGGTCGGCCGCTTCATCCGGCGCACGAGCATCGACGAGCTTCCCCAGCTCATCAACGTCCTGCGTGGGGACATGTCCCTGGTGGGCCCACGCCCGCACCTTCCCCACGAGGTCGAGCAGTACGAGGACTACGTCCACCGCAGGTTCCAGGTGCAGCCGGGCATCACCGGCCTCTGGCAGGTCTCAGGTCGCTCCGACCTCTCCTGGGAGGATGCCGTTCGCCTCGATCTCTACTACGTGGAGAACTGGTCCCTCCTCGGGGACATCGTCATCCTCGGCCGCACGGTCCGCGCTGTCACCGCCGCGGACGGCGCCTATTGACCGCGGCCGCCATCGCGCTTCGGCCGGGGCGCCCGTGGGCGGAAGTCCGCCGTGTGGAAGAATGACGACGCGTCGCCGCGCCTGCCGGTGCGGCCGACGGTCCGCCCTGGTGTAATGGCAGCACGCCGGCCTTTGGAGCCGTGCAGTCTAGGTTCGAATCCTAGGGGCGGAACACCGGGCCGCCTCCGTCAGGCGACCGGCCCTCGACCGCCATCCCAGGAGAAGCGCAGGAATGTCCGAGACCACCGCACCCCGACCGTCCGCCGTGATCGTGCTGGCCGCAGGCCAGGGCACCCGCATGAAGTCCGCCACCCCCAAGGTGATGCACACCATCGGCGGCCGCTCCCTCGTGGGCCATGCCCTCCACGCCGCCGCGTCGCTGGACCCGGAGCACCTCGTCGCCGTCGTGCGCCACGAGCGGGAGAAGGTCGCCGCGCACATCGAGGAGCAGCTGCCGGGCATCGCCATCGCGGACCAGGACGAGATCCCCGGCACCGGCCGCGCCGTGGAGCTCGGCCTCGAGGCCGTGCCGGCCGAGACCGAGGGCACGGTGGTGGTCACCTACGGCGACGTCCCGCTGCTCACCCCGGAGACCCTCGCGAACCTCGTCTCCACGCACGAGGCGGACGGCAACGCCGTCACCGTGCTGACCGCCACGCTGGAGGACCCCACCGGCTACGGCCGCATCGTCCGCGACGCCGCGGGTCTCGTCGAGCGGATCATGGAGCACAAGGACGCCGTCGCCCACGCCGAGTCCACGGGCGACTCCTCGTTCGTGGAGATCACCGAGGTCAACTCGGGCATCTACGCCTTCGACGCCGCCCTGCTGCGCCGCACCCTGCCGACGCTGTCCACGGACAACGTCCAGGGCGAGAAGTACCTGACGGACGTGCTGGGCCTGGCCCGTGCCGAGGGCGGTCGCGTGGCCTCCGTCGGCACCGACGACGTCTGGGAGGTCGAGGGCGCGAACGACCGCCGCCAGCTCTCCGACCTCGGCCGTCAGCTCAACGACCGCGTGCTGCGCCACTGGATGAAGGAGGGCGTCACCGTGATCGACCCCTCCTCCACCTGGGTGGACGTCACGGTGCAGCTGTCCAACGACGTGGTCCTCAAGCCGGGCACCCAGCTGCACGGCACCACCACCGTGGGCACCGACGCCGTGATCGGCCCGGACACGACCCTCACGGACACTGAGGTCGGCGCGGGCGCCACCGTGAAGCGGACGGATGCCACGGGTGCCGTCATCGGCGCGAACGCCACCGTGGGCCCCTTCACCTACCTCCGCCCGGGCACCGTCCTGGGCGAGGACGGGAAGATCGGTGCGTTCTATGAGACGAAGAACGTGACGGTGGGCCGCGGTGCGAAGCTGTCCCACCTCGGCTATGCCGGGGACGCGGAGATCGGCGAGTACACCAACATCGGCTGCGGCAACATCACGGCCAACTACGACGGCGTGAACAAGCACCGCACCACCATCGGCGCTCACGTGCGCACCGGCTCCAACACCGTCTTCACCGCCCCGGTGACGGTCGGGGACGGCGCCTACACCGGTGCCGGCGCCGTCGTCCGCGAGGACGTCCCTGCCGGCGCGCTCGCACTGAACAGGGTGGAGCAGCGCACCATCGACGGCTGGGTGGTGGCCAAGCGCCCGGGCACCGGTTCGGCGGACGCCGCCGAGGCGGCCGGCGCGGACCGCGACTGAGGCACGCGACAGACCAGGACATAGGATGGCTCCGGGCCGCCAGGAAGGCCCGGAGCCGCAGATCCCGAGAGAGCAGGGGAGCGAGAATGACGGAACTGAGCCGCAGCGAGGACAAACGACTGGTGCTGGCCGCCGGCCGGGCGCACCCGGAGCTGGCCACGGAGATCGCGGAGGAGCTCGGCACCGAGCTGCTGCCGATGAGCGCCTACGACTTCGCCAACGGGGAGATCTACGTCCGCTCGGGCGAATCCGTCCGCGGCAAGGACGTCTTCGTCATCCAGTCCCACCCTGCTCCGCTGAACAACCACCTCATGGAGCAGCTCATCATGATCGACTCCATGAAGCGTGCCTCGGCCCGCCGCATCACCGTGGTCTCGCCGTTCTACCCGTACGCCCGCCAGGACAAGAAGGGGCGCGGTCGCGAGCCGATCTCCGCCCGCCTCGTCGCGGACCTGTACCAGGCCGCCGGTGCGTCCCGCGTGATGTCCGTGGACCTGCACACGGCACAGATCCAGGGCTTCTTCGACGGCCCGGTGGACCACCTGTTCGCCATTCCGCTGCTGGCGGACTACATCCGCACCCGCCTGGAGGGTGAGGAGGTCACCGTGGTCTCCCCGGACACCGGCCGCGTGCGTGTGGCCGAGCAGTGGGCGGACCGTCTCGGCGGCGTGCCGCTGGCGTTCGTGCACAAGTCCCGTGACCTCACCGTCCCGAACCAGGCGGAGTCCAAGACCGTGGTCGGCGACATCGAGGGCCGCGTCTGCGTGCTGATCGACGACATGATCGACACCGGCGGCACCATCGCCGGCGCCGTGCGCGTCCTCAAGGAGGCCGGTGCGAAGGACGTCATCATCGCCGCCACCCACGCCGTCTTCTCGGATCCGGCCGCCCAGCGCCTGGGCGAGTGCGGCGCCCGCGAGGTGGTCGTCACCAACACCCTGCCGATCCCGGAGGAGAAGCGGTTCCAGAACCTGACCGTCCTCTCGATCGCCCCGCTGATCGCCCGGGCGATCCGCGAGGTCTTCGAGGACGGTTCGGTCACCAGCCTCTTCGACGGCGACGCCTGAGCCATGGCGAGCACCTCAGCCCGCCCGGAGGACCACCACGAGGGCGTCTCCGAGGGCCCGCCGGCGAGCCGTGGCAGGCAGCGCCGTCAGCTGCCGTTCGCCGTCTCGGTCCTGCTCAACGTGCTCGTGGCCCTGGCGGTGGTGGCCGTGGTGCAGGCATTCCTGGTCAAGGTCTACTCGGTGCCCTCGGGCTCCATGGAGAACACCCTCCAGGTGGGGGACCGGATGCTCGTCAACCGGCTCGCCTACGCTGGGGACGGCACTCCGGAGCGCCAGGACGTCGTCGTGTTCAACGGCGATGAGCACTGGGCTCCGCCGCTGGAGGACTCCGGTGCGCTGGACACCGTCGTCCGCACGTTCGGGGACATCACGGGCATCGGCGTCTCCCATGACCAGGCGTTGGTGAAGCGCGTGATTGGCCGCGGGGGCGAGGAAGTGGAGTGCTGCACGGACGAAGGCAAGGTCATGGTGGACGGCAAGCCCCTGGAAGAGCCGTACATCTATCAGGACCTGCCGTATGCCAAGGACGAGCTGGACTGCTCGAGCGAGCCGCGCTCCCAGCGGTGCTTCGGCCCGATCTCGGTGCCGGAGGGGAAGCTGCTCGCCGTCGGCGACCACCGTTCGAACTCCTCGGACTCCGTCATCGGCTGCCGCGGCCTCTCTGCAGAGGAGGCAGGCCCGGACTGCGCCCGGTTCGTGGACGAGGAGGATGTGGTCGGCGAGGTCTTCGTGACCGTCTGGCCGCCCGCCAACTGGTCCACGCCGTGACCGCAGGAGCCTGCCGGCCGCGGAATTCCCGACGACGGCCGCTGCCCTGACATACGAAGGTCCCCGCACGGTCGGGGACCTTCGTCGTGTCGGGGATGTCCGGCTCAGCGCCGGAGCAGTCCTCGCTCGGCGAGGTCGTCGAGGCCCTGCACCACGATCTGCTCGGCGTCGTCCGGCACGTCCGTCTCCTCGGCCAGTCGTTCGACGAGCTCGGCGGGGGTGCGGGCGACGTCCAGGTGCAGCCAGAGAGCGGCGCCGAGGCCGCTGAGCACGGTGAGCTCGGTGCCGTGCAGCAGCAGGAGCCGTCCGTCGTCGGTGAGGACGCCGTCGTCCACCTCGGTGCGTGCACGCGCCCCCACGGCGCCGGGCAGCGAGGCGGTCAGCTCCTCCTCGGTGAGCGCGTCCCAGGCCGGGTCGATCGGTGCGGCGGGGGAGGAGAGGAGGTCCTGGACCACTGGGAGCAGGTCCTCGGCTTCACGGTAGACCAGGCGCACCGCCCCGCCCTGGGAGTCCAGCAGCGTGCACAGCGTCACCAGGCCGCGCGGCAGGCGGCCGAGGGAGGAGGACTGCGGGGTCAGTTCGGTCACGGCGGTGACGATGTCCATCGGCTCGGCGCGGGCGAGGACCTCCTCATCGCCCTCGCGGACGCGGTCCAACACCGCGATGCGGGCGAGTTCGGCGTCCTCGAGGGTCGGGCCGAGGCCGAGCTCGTCCGGCCCGTGCTGATGCTTCGGCCGCACTCCTGAGGAGCCGTAGAGGGACAGGGGTTTGGCGTAGGGGGTGATCCGGCGGGTCTGCGGATCCACGATCGTGGTCTCGTCCGTGAGATAGGCGAGGTGTCGGCCCAGGCGCCGCGTGGCGGTGGACTTGCCCGTGCCGGAAGCGGCGGTGAGTGCCAGGGCCTGCTTGGTCTTCGGAAGGGCCAGCGCGGCCGCGTGGAGCATGATGTGGGTGCCTCGACCGGAGGCGATGGCGGCCTTCGTGGCGTCGTAGACGATCTGCTCGTGGAACGCGGTCCAGTCCGCAGACGTACGGGTCAGCCGCGGCACCTGGTCCGCCGCGCAACGGTGTTCGTCGTCCTCATCTGCGGCGGCCGGCGGCTCGTGGTCCCGGACGTCGCAGCGGGACCAGTGACGCCGTATCTCCGTCTCTTCCTGCGGGGTGAGTCCGTCCACATCGATGTGGCCCAGGCCGACGTGCAGCCGCAACATCTGAGTCTCCTGTCGTGTGGCGGCCAGGGATTGGGGCGGTGGCCGCAGGGGAACGGTGTCAGCAAGGTACCAAAGTCCGGCCACCGGATCTGATCGGTCCCTGTGGCGGGGAGAAGGCGACGAACGTGTCGGTGGGTCCAGCATCGCTGGTACGCTTCTCTTCGTTGCCCAGGCGAGGGAGTCGAGGACTCCGTGATCGACGAGGCCGCCGGACGCCGTCCGCACCGCTCTGATCTGAGCCGTGCCTGACGCGCCGGCCCCCCTTCCCTGGAGACACCCGCGTCCCGCACGGGTCGCGGCCGAGAGAACCAGAGGAGGACGTCATGTCTGACAAGATCAAGATCAAGGTCATCCGCCGCACCGACTTCGGCAAGGGTGCCGCCCGCCAGGCCCGCCGCGCCGGCCAGATCCCCGCCGTCGTCTACGGCCACGGCCAGGACCCCGTGCACCTGCTGCTGCCCGCCCAGGAGACCACCCTGGCCGTCCGCAACCCGAACGCCCTGCTCACCGTCGTGAACGAGGCCGGCGAGGAGCACCTGGTGCTGCCGAAGGACATCCAGCGTCACCCGATCAAGATGACCGTGGACCACCTGGACCTCATCGAGGTCCGCCGCGGCGAGAAGGTCATCGTTGAGGTGCCGGTCGACGTCGAGGGCGAGGTCGCCCCCGGCACCACCTACAACCTGGACCAGGCCGTGGTCTCCGTGGAGGCCGAGGCCACCAACCTGCCCGAGTCCGTCACGGCGAACATCGAGGGCCGTGAGGCCGGCGACCACCTGTACGCCTCGGATCTGCAGCTGCCGGCCGGCGTCGCCCTGGACATCGAGGAGCCTGCCGAGTACGTCATCGTATCCGTCTTCGAGCCGATCGAGCAGGACCTGGGCGACGAGTCCGTCCAGGAGGAGCAGGCCGCCGAGGGCGCCGAGGGCGGGGAGTCCGAAGGCTCGGACGACGCCGAGGGCTCCGAGGACTGATCTGCCTCATGACGGGAACCACGCTCATCATGGGCCTCGGCAATCCGGGGCCCCAGTATGAGCGCACCCGTCACAACATCGGCCAGATGGTGGTGGGGGAGCTCGCCTCCCGCATGGGGGTCGGGTTCACCCATCACCGGGCCGGTGCCCAGGTCGCCACGGGACGGCTGGGGATCGGCGGCCCCCGCGTGGTGCTGGCCGCCTCCACCGGATACATGAACGTCTCCGGCAGGCCCACCGCGGCGCTCTGCCGTTTCTACGGGCTCGGCCCCGAGGATCTGATCGTGGTCCACGACGAGCTCGACATCCCCTTCGACACCCTGCGCATGAAGGTCGGCGGGGGAGAGGGCGGCCACAACGGGCTGAAGTCCATCACCGCCTCGCTGGGCACCAAGGACTACCGCCGCGTCCGCGTCGGCATCGGTCGTCCGCCAGGGCGCATGGACGTCGCCGACTATGTCCTGAAGCCCTTCACCAAGGCCGAGCAACAGCTGCTGCCGCTGCACGTGGACCGGGCGGCCGACGCCGTCGAGGCTCTGCTCACGGACGGGCTGCAGGCTGCCCAGACACGCTTCCACTGACCACCGCACGCACGGCCGCCGGCTTCAGTGCTGTCGGTTACTGCCTTGAGGCGTCGTCTGGGGGCGGGTGGCCCTGTCCAAGGCGTCGGTGAGGACGTCCAGGACCGGTTCGAGGGTGGACGCCATCTCCAGATAGTCGTCCTCCGCCTTGCCGAAGGGGTCGGCCAGGTCCAGTCCGTTCAAGGCGTTGCGCGCCTGGGAGCGGTGCTGGGCCGCCACGCGGCTCATCGCGGACACACCCATCCCGGGCTGCAGCCATGAGCCGTCGGTCTGCTCGTCGAGCATCGGCAGAAGCGTCCCGATCTCGAGCATGGTGAACGTCCGCTTCAGCGCGGTGGGCGTTTCCCGGAGGACGAGGTCGAGGTGGTCTGCCGTGGCCGTGATGATCAGGTCGGCGCCCTCGACGGCTCGGCGGTCCAGCGGCGCAGGCCGGTGGTCCTCCAAGCCGGTGATGCCCTGTGCGAGGCCCCTGCGCACCAGGGGCCGGGGTACGGTCAGAGCCTGGTTCGGGTGCGTTCCGCGGCTGCCGACCGCGATCCGGTCCTCGAGCCCTGCGCCGCGCAGACGGTGGCTCAGCCCGTGCTCGGCATAGGCCGAGCGGCAGATGTTCCCGGTGCACACGAAGAGCACGGCGGCCCTGTGGGCCTCGTCGGAGGAAGGTCGGCTCGGAAACCCGGGACGGCGAAGGTGAAGCATGGAGGCGGCTGTCCGTTCTCAGCTCTGCCGGCTGCGGCCGTCCAGCCAGGCCTGGAGCTCGCGCGCCTGACGGGTGACGACCTTGCCCACCATCGGTTCGGCCTTGGCGGCCAGGGTGGAGCCGACCAGCGGGATCTTGCAGACCAGGGTGCCGTCCACGGCGTACTCCGTGCCGGCGCCGGCGACGCGCAGGGCGGTGGAGGCCTCCGCGGTGGCCTTGGCCTTCGCCACGGTGATGGTGGTGGTGCCGGTGCGGGAGCCGTCGGCCGCCGGGGCGTTCCACCGCTCGACCTGCTCGATCTGCAGGTTGTCTCCCACGAACTTGCGGGCCTTCTCCGGGACCTTGTCGGTCGGGGCGGTGCGGACCGTGGTGACGGTCATCGCGCCGGTCGGGTCGCCCTCGCGGGAGAAGGAGACGAGCGAACCGCCGAGAGACTCGATGACGCTGCGGTGGAAGTCCTCGCTGCCGAGGGCCTCGGCCACCTCGCCGGGGGTGCGGGCGATGGTGTGCTGGGCGGAGAAGGCCATTGTTCACTCCTGGTGAGACGGTCCGACGGGAATCATGGTCAGCCTATATGCTGGACCAGCCCGTCGGCCCGGCCCGCACCAGTCGCCCCACGCCGGGACGTTGCTCGGACCGCGCCCCTCCCCGGCCGGAAGGTACCCCCATGTCAGCACTCTGGGCTCTCGCGGTCATCCTGATCGCCAGCGGACTGGCCAAGCTCCAGGCACCCCAGGAGACCGCCGCCACGTTCACCCGCCTGGACGTGCCGGCGACGCTCTCCCACCCGTCGCTGGTGAAGGCCTTCCCCTTCCTGGAGGTCCTGCTCGGCATCGCACTGCTGCTGCCGTTCACCGTCCTGCGGCCCCTGACGGCGCTGGCCGCGGTGGCCCTGTTCATCGCCTTCACCTGGCTGGTGGTCCGGGCGAAGGACAAGGGCGTCTCCTGCGGCTGCTTCGGCCCCACGGCCCGGCCCATCACCGGCTGGACCGTCCTGCGCAACATCATCCTCGTGGTGCTCGCACTGCTCGGCCTGTTCGAGGCGGTCATCACCCTCACCGTCACGGGCGTCCGCATCGCCTGGTGGCCGCTGGCCGGGTTCTTCCAGGGCTACGTGGAGTGGTCCGTCCTCGTCACCGCCCTGCTGACGGCGGCCGCCTATCTCATCGGCCGGGACACCGCCCCGCTGGAGCAGGAGGCGAACGTCGCGGCCGGACCGGGTGCTCCGACCCCGGCCGCCGAGGCCCCGCAGGCCCTCGAGCCGAACGCTGACGCCGACACCGACGGCGAGCCCGCACGCCATCCGATCCCCGACGCCGTCCTCGGCACGGACCGGGGTTTCGAACGCCTGCAGGACATGGCCGCACGCCAGTCGATGCTCCTGCTGCATGTGTCCGCCGGCTGCGGGTCCTGCCGCCGCGTGATGGACCACATCGAGCACATGGACCCGCAGATCGGTCCGGTGGCGCTCCGAGTGCTCAAGCCGATCCACCAGACCGACGCCGCCGCTCCGGCCGGTGTGGGCGCCGTGCCCCGGGACATCGTCCTGACCGATCCTGCCGGCAGCGCGGTCCGTGACCTGGGCATGCAGCGGTATCCGTCCGCGGTCCTGGTCGGCACCGACGGCCTGACGGCCGGGGGCCCGGTCTCCGGCGCGGACGACGTCATCGACCTCATCGAGGAGGTCCGGCAGATCATGGCGGAGGCCGGACATCTCCAGCAGCCCGCCACCGACGAGACCGCCCAGGAGCCCACCGCATGACCGAGACGCCGGTTCTCGCCCCGCTGTTGCCCACCGTCCTGACGGACGAGGCCCTCGCCGCGGCCCGGGACTCCGCGGCCCGGCCGGGGGACCGCACCCCGGACCTGCAGATCGGCCTTCCCGACGGCGGCCGCGCACCTCTGCTGGCGTCCCTCGCCGACTCTGTGGCCGCCTCCGGCGGGGACGACGCCGTCGTCCTCGTCGTCACGGCGACCACGCGTGAGGCCGAGGACCTGGCCGGCGACCTGGCGGCATGGACCGCCCCGGAGTCGGTGGCCCTCTTCCCGTCCTGGGAGACGCTGCCGCACGAGCGGCTCTCGCCGCGTTCGGACACCGTGGGCGTCCGCCTCGAGGTGCTGCGTCGGCTGACGCATCCGGGCGAGCACGGGGCGGCGCCGCTGCGGGTCGTCATCGCCCCGGTGCGTGCCGCATTGCAGCCCCTCGTCTCCGGACTCGGGGACCTGGAACCCGTGCGTCTGGAGGTGGGGCAGGAGACCGACTTCGACGGCGTCGTCGCCGCGCTGGCCGGTGCCGCCTACGCACGCGTGGACATGGTCTCCAAGCGCGGCGAGTTCGCGGTGCGCGGCGGGCTGATCGACGTCTTCCCGCCCACCACCGCCTACCCGGTGCGCGTGGAGTTCTTCGGCGACGAGGTCGAACAGATGCGCTGGTTCTCCGTGGCGGACCAGCGGTCGCTGGAGGACACCTCGGCGGACGGATCCGGCCACCCGACGGTGCTGGACGCACCGCCGTGCCGCGAGCTGCTGATCACCGAGGCGGTGCAGGAGAAGGCCCGCGCGCTCAGCCCGAGCATGCCTGCCGCCGCAGACATGCTGGACCGGATCGCCGAGGGCATCGCCGTCGAAGGCATGGAGTCCCTGTCGCCGCTGCTGGCCGAGTCCATGACCTCCCTGCCGGCCATGCTCCCGGCCGGCTCGCTCACGGTCCTGGCCGAGCCCGAGCGCATCCGCCACCGCGCGGACGACCTGCTGGCCACCAACGAGGAGTTCCTCCATGCGGCCTGGGCCGGCGCCGCCCACGGCGCCTCCGCCCCGGTGGACATCGCCTCTGCGGACCAGGAGGACGCCGGAGGGTTCCTCACCCTGGCCCGGCTGCGCGAGGAGACTCTGGAACACGGGCAGGGACACTGGTCCACCACGGCGCTGAACCCGGACGACGAGCTGCTGCCCGAGGCCTCCACGCTGCGGGCCGGCATGGGCGTGCCGCGCACCTTCGGCGGAGACATCGCCGCCCTCGTGGAGGCCCTGCAGGAGCGCACGCGGGACGGCTGGTCCGTCGTCGTGCTCACGGACGGACCGGGATCGGCGCGACGTCTTGCCGAACTCGCTTCCGAAGGCGGTGTGACGGCCTCGATCTTCGAGGGCACTGTGCCGGAGCAGCTGCCGTCCGGCCAGGTGCTGCTGGGCGCGGCCGCCGTGGGGACGGGCTTCACCCTCCCGGGGGCCAAGGTGGCCCTGGTCACCGAGCAGGACCTCTTCGGCCGTCAGCGCACCGCCGGCACCCGGGCCGCCGGAGCGAAGCTGGCGCGCAAGCGCAGGAACGCCGTGGACCCGCTGGCGCTGACACCGGGCGACTTCGTGGTCCACGCCCAGCACGGCATCGCCAGGTTCGTCGAGCTGCAGCGCCGCAAGGTCGCCGGGGCCGCCCGCGGCGCCGCCGAGGACTCCTACCGCGAGTACCTCGTCCTCGAGTACGCCTCCTCCAAGCGCGGTGCCCCGGGAGACCGCCTGTTCGTGCCGACCGAGCAGCTGGACCTGATCTCCCAGTACGTCGGCGCGGAGACGCCCACGCTGTCCAAGATGGGCGGCTCGGACTGGGCGAACACCAAGTCCAAGGCCAAGCGGGCGACCAAGCAGATCGCCGGGGAGCTGATCCGGCTCTATTCGGCCCGCATGGCGTCCAAGGGCCATGCCTACGGCCCGGACACCCCGTGGCAGAAGGAGCTGGAGGAGGCGTTCCCCTACATCGAGACGCCGGATCAGCTCACCACCATCGACGAGGTCAAGAAGGACATGGAGGCCGTCGTCCCCATGGACCGCCTGGTCTCCGGCGACGTCGGCTTCGGCAAGACCGAGGTCGCCGTGCGCGCCGCCTTCAAGGCCGTGCAGGACGGCAAGCAGGTGGCCGTGCTGGTGCCCACCACGCTGCTGGCCCGCCAGCACCACCAGACCTTCTCCGACCGTTTCGCCGGCTTCCCGGTGCGCGTCGGTGCGCTCTCGCGCTTCCAGACGGCCAAGGAGTCCAAGGACGTCCTCAACGACCTGGCCTCCGGCGAGCTGGACGTGGTGGTCGGCACCCACCGGCTGCTGGGTCAGGGCGTGCAGTTCAAAGACCTCGGCCTGGTGATCGTGGACGAGGAGCAGCGCTTCGGCGTGGAGCACAAGGAGGCGCTGAAGAAGATGCGCACCAACGTGGACGTGCTCGCCATGTCCGCGACGCCGATCCCGCGCACCCTCGAGATGTCCCTGACCGGCATCCGAGAGACCTCCACCCTGGCGACGGCACCGGAGGAACGGCACCCCGTGCTGACCTCCGTGGGCCCCTACACGGACCAGCAGGTCACCGCCGCCATACGCCGCGAGCTGATGCGCGAAGGCCAGGTCTTCTACGTCCACAACCGCGTCACCAGCATCGACGGCGTCGCCCGCCGCATCGCCGAACTCGTGCCCGAGGCCCGCGTGGCCGTGGCCCACGGCAAGATGGGCGAATCCCGCCTCGAGCAGATCATGGTGGACTTCTGGGAGAAGAAGTTCGACGTCCTGGTCTCCACCACCATCGTGGAGACGGGCCTGGACATCGCCAACGCGAACACGCTGATCATCGAGGACGCCCATCGCTACGGCCTGGCCCAGCTGCACCAGCTCCGCGGCCGCGTCGGCCGTGGCCGCGAGCGCGCCTACGCCTACTTCCTCTACGACCCGCTCAAGCCTCTCGGAGAGGTCGCGCTGGAGCGCCTCAAGGCCGTGGCCACCCACAACGAGCTCGGTGCCGGCATGCAGCTGGCCATGAAGGACCTCGAGCTGCGCGGTGCCGGCAATCTGCTGGGCGGCGAGCAGTCCGGTCACATCGCCGGCGTGGGCTTCGACCTCTACCTCCGCATGGTCGGCGAGGCTGTCGCCGACTTCAAGGGTGAGGAGGACACCTCGCCGGCCGAGGTCAAGGTCGAGCTGCCGGTCAACGCCCATCTGCCGCACGACTACGTGCCAGGGGAGCGGCTGCGCCTGGAGATGTACCGCAACCTCGCGGCCGCGCACGACGACGACGCCGTGGACGCCGTCGTCGAGGAGCTCCGGGACCGCTACGGAGAGCCTCCGGCGCCGGCCCAGGCGCTCATCGCGGTCGCCCGGTTCCGCAACCGCGCCCGCGCCGCGGGCGTGACCGAGGTGATGATGCTCGGCAAGAACGTGAAGTTCGGCCCGGCGGCGGACCTGCCGGAGTCCCGTCGGCTGCGCCTGGCCCGCATGTACCGCGGCGCCCAGGTCAAGCCGGCGCTGAACGCCGTGCTGATCCCGCGCCCCATGACCAAGCCGGTCGGCGGCCGCGAGCTGACGGATGCCCCGCTGCTGGAGTGGGCCGATCAGGTGCTGACGGCGATCTTCGGTACCGCAACGGGCTCTTGACCGGACAGAGGAAGCCACGGCGCAGTGCCCCCGGTGCTGCCCCCGATGCCCTCCTGCCGACCACGCTCGGTGTCGTCCACCCCCTCACCGGGGCGATGTGCTCTGGTGGGGTGGCAGGTCACCTGTCGTTCTATACTGGGCCAGGCGGGTCATGGGCCTCCGGGCCGTTGTGGAGACATCCTCTCGACCTGCCCCACTGGTTCGACTCTGAGCGGGCACCATAGGAAAGGGACAGCGCAGCATGAGACTGGTCGTCATCGGGCAAGGGTATGTGGGGCTTCCGGTCTCCATGCGGGCTGTCGAGGCGGGTCTTGACGTCGTCGGTCTGGACCTCAGCGAACACCGCATCTCGGACCTCGCAGCCGGGCACTCCTATGTCGAGGACATCAGCGACGGCGAGTTGCGATCGGCCCTGGACACGGGACGTTTCCTCCCTTCGCGGGACTATGCGGACGCGGAGGACTTCGACGTCGCCGTGATCACCGTCCCCACGCCGCTGCGGGACTCTCTGCCGGACCTCGCCTTCATCGAGTCTGCAGGCCAATCTCTCGCCCCGTACATCCGGCATGGTTCCACTGTGGTCCTGGAGTCCACTACCTACCCGGGCACCACGGATGAGCTCTTGGTGCCTCTGCTTGAGAACGGCTCAGGCCTGCGAGCCGGCCAGGACTTCCATGTCGGATACTCCCCGGAGCGCATCGATCCGGGGCGCAAGGACTGGACGTTCAAGACCACCCCGAAGGTGGTCTCCGGCCTCACGGACGCGTGCCTGGAGAAGGTGCTGGCCTTCTATGGATCCATCATCGACCAACCCGTGCCCGTGAAGGGCACTCGCGAAGCCGAACTGGCGAAGCTGCTGGAGAACACCTTCCGCCACGTCAACATTGCCCTCGTCAACGAGCTCTCCGTCTTCGCCCACCAGCTGGGCGTGGATGTGTGGGACGCCATCCGGGCGGCAGACACCAAGCCCTTCGGCTACATGCGCTTCACCCCCGGTCCGGGAGTCGGCGGCCACTGCCTGCCGGTCGACCCGAGTTACCTGTCCTGGGCCGTGCGCAAGGACCTTGGTCAGACCTTCCGCTTCGTGGAGCTCGCCAATGACGTCAACGATGCTCAGCCGCGGTATGTGGTCGAGCGCACTATGGAGTTGCTGAACGAGGACCGGAAAGCCCTGAACGGAGCCAAAGTGGCTCTCGTGGGACTGTCGTACAAGCGGGATTCCTCGGACATCCGCGAGTCCCCGTCAGCGAATGTGATGAAGCGTCTGTCCGAGTTCGGAGCCGAGCTCTCGGCTCTCGACAATTGGGTGCTGGAGCGCTCCTGGCCTGAGGGGGTCCGACGGCTTTCCGCCGAGGCCGACCTGGGAGACCAGGACATTGCGATCGTCCTGACAGATCACTCGGATGTGGACTACCGTGCACTGGCGGACCTGGGCGTACGGGTGTTCGACACGCGGAACGTCGTTCCCGCCTCAGACAGCGTGTCCGTGCTCTGACGCGTCAGAGCGTCGGTCCGACGGCGGCGGTCATCGGGAACGGAGGCGTTCGGTGCCTGCGGGAACCGGCGCCTGGAACGGGTGGAACTGACGGGGCACACCCGTCAGCAGCCGGGACAGCGGTGTGGAGAGCAGCACCAGACCGATGGCCCAGCTGAGCAGCAGGGTGCACACGAATTTGGGGAACGGATCCGTCACACCCAGCTCCATGAGCTCCATGAGCACCTCGCCGTGGACCAGCACCACCACGGTCCCCGCGCGCACGAGTGCGGAGATCGCCGTGCGCACCACCCGGCCGGTACCGGTGCGCTCGGCCAGCAGGCGCAGGAGCCGGTTGACGAAGGAGCCGAACACCAGCACCGCGCCGGCGGCCATCATGACGCCCACCAGCGGGGTCAGCAGCGGCGTGCCGAAGCCGCCGAACTTGATGTTGTGCGGCTCCAGGCCCAGCGCCACGGCGCCCAGGCCGAGCCCGATCAGCACGGTGCCGGTCAGGGCCCGGTGCCGGACCACGTTCGGCTCGATCCGGCGGCGGAACAGCTCGCCGGCCAGCAGGTAGAACAGGCAGGGGAGGGCCAGGCCGATCCCCAGGGGGGTCTTCGCGATCCACGAGTCCGAGGTCGTGTAGGCGACCGCGAGCCCGACGCCGCTGAGCACCCAGGCGACCCAGGAGGGGAAGCGTTCCAGGAAGCGGCGCAGCACCGTGGTGAAGAACAGGACCGAGATGAACCAGAAGGCCCACCACGGCGGATCCTGATCCGCACCGCCGTACCAGCCGCTGCGCATGAGCTCCCAGAAGCGGTCAGGGTCCTGGCGGTTCCAGCGCCAGGCGGCCACGGACATGATCACGGCCCAGACCAGGTACGGGACGGCCAGGGACTTCCAGCGGCCGCGCACGTCCGGGACGAACGGCCGGCCCCGGGTCCAGAAGTAGCCGCTGAGGAAGAAGAACAGCGGCATTCGCCAGACCTCGAGGTACTGGCTGAACTCGAGCTTGGAGAGGTAGGAGTGGCCGAGCACCACGGCGGCGATGGACACAAGACGGAGGGCGTCCACGCCGGTGTTCCGGGTGGACGCCCTCCGTCCAGGTGTCGCGGCGCGCGAGGTCATCGACCGCCGGGAGCTTTCAGCTCAGTGCTGGCTCAGTGGCCGCGCTCGACCGCGTGGGAGGCCGGGGTGTGGATGGCGACCTCGTCCACGGAGTCGCCGCGTCCGAGGATCTGCTTCGGGATGACGAAGGCGAGGACGGCGCAGACCAGGACCGCGATGCCCGGGACCCACACGTTCTCCAGGGTCCAGAAGCCGATGGCATAGCAGACGCCCACGAACAGGCCGAAGCTCACGATGAAGGCGACGAGGCTGCCCCAGAGCCCGCCGACGTTCGAGTGGTCAATGGGCTTGCCGTTGCGGATCACGACATACTCCTTCGTCAGTCAGATGGACGCGGCACGGTGCGAGGACGCGTCAGTCACCAGCCAGGATACCAAGGGTGGCGGAGGCGCCGATGCGTGTGGCGCCGGCCTCGATCATCGCCAGCGCGTCCTCACGGGTGCGGACGCCGCCGGAGGCCTTCACGCCGATCTCCGGGCCCACGGTGCGGCGCATCAGGGCCACGTGCTCGGCGGTCGCGCCGGCGGTGGAGAAGCCGGTGGAGGTCTTCACGAAGTCCGCGCCCGCCTCCACGGAGGCCTCGCAGGCCAGGACGATCGCGTCCTCGTCCAGCAGGGCGGTCTCCACGATCACCTTGAGCAGTGCGCCGCCCTGCCCGGCGGCGCCGTTCTCATGGGCGGCCTCGGCCACGGCCCGGATGTCCTCGACCAGGCGCTGACGGTCGCCGGCACGGGCGGCGGCCACGTCGATGACCATGTCCACCTCGTCCGCGCCGTCGGCGATCGCCTGGCGGGCCTCGAACGCCTTCACGGCGGAGGAGTTCGCGCCGAGCGGGAAGCCGATCACGGTGCAGGTCAGCACGTCCGAGCCCTCCAGCGCCTGCGCCACGGTCGGCACCCAGCGCGGGTTCACACACACGGACTTCACGTTCGCCTGCAGGGCCTCGGCCACGATGCGCCGGATGTCCTCGGCGGAGGTCTCGGCCTTCAGGGCGGTGTGGTCGATGTACGTGGCCAGCTCGGCGGAGGTCAGGTCTGCGGTGGTCATCGTCGGCGTTGCCTTTCGGTCGGTTCGGGTCTGGTCGGTCTCGGTGCGGGCAGGACGTCACCCGGCCACGAGGGCGGCGATCTGGTCCCGCACGGCCGCGAGGCGCGTGCGGGCGGTCTGCGGGTCCGCGTCCGTGGTGCCGAGGTAGCACTTGAGCTTCGGCTCGGTGCCGGAGGGACGGATCACCACGCGGGTGCCGGTGTCCGTGGAGAAGAGCAGGCCGTCGGTGGGCGGCAGGTCCTCCGAGCCGGCGGCGAGGTCCACGGACGCGGTCACCGGGTCCCCGGCGAGCTCGGCGATGCCCTCGGAGCGCAGGCGGGCCATGGCGTCCGCGATGATCTGCACATCCTCCACGCGGACGGACACCTGGGCGGACGGCATGGCGCCGGTGGTGGCGTCCAGGTCCGCGAGGGCGTCCCACACGCTGCGGCCCTCGGCCTTGAGCCCGGCGGCGAGGTCCGCGGCCACGAGGGCGGCGGTCATGCCGTCTTTGTCCCGCACGAGGTCCGGGGCAACGCAGTAGCCCAGGGCCTCCTCGTAGCCGTAGCCGATCTGTGGGGCGCGGCTGATCCACTTGAAGCCGGTCAGCGTGGCGTGGTGGGGCACGCCGGCGTGCTCGGCCAGGCGGGACAGCTGCGGGGAGGAGACGATCGAGCAGGCGGTCGAACGGCCCAGGGCCTCCAGCCGTGGCAGCAGGTGCGCACCGAGCAGGGCGCCGACCTGGTCCCCGGAGAGCATGCGCCAGGTGCCGTCCGCCTCGGGCGCGGCGAGGGCGAGGCGGTCGGCGTCCGGGTCGTTGGCGATCACCAGGTCCGCGCCGAGCTCTGCGGCGGCGTCGAAGGACAGGTCCAGGGCGCCGGGCTCCTCCGGGTTCGGGAAGGCCACGGTGGGGAAGTCCGGGTCCGGCTCGGCCTGGCGGGCCACCACGTGGACGTCGGTGAAGCCGGCGCGCTCCAGCAGTCCGGGCAGCACCGCTGCGCCCACCCCGTGCAACGGGGTGTAGACGATCGTCAGCGTGTCCCGGCCGGTGGCCTCGCGGCGGTCCTCGTCCAGCACGCCGAGTGCGGCCTCGGAGTACGCTTCAACGAGCTCCTCGTCCGCGACGTCCCAGCCGGAGTCTGCCATCGGGATGTCCGCGAACCAGGCCTCGTGGTCGATGCGCGCGGCGATCTCCGCGTCCGCCGGGGAGACGATCTGCGCGCCGCGGCCGGCGGCGTCGGTCATGCGGCCGCCGAGGTACACCTTGTAGCCGTTGTCCGCCGGCGGGTTGTGGCTGGCGGTGACCATCACGCCGGCGTCGGCGTTGAGGTGGCGCACCAGGAACGCGAGCACCGGGGTCGGCAGCGGGCGGGGGAGCAGGGTCACCTGGGCGCCGGCGGCGGTGAACACGCCGGCGGAGTCGCGGGCGAAGGACGCGGAGCCGTGGCGGGCGTCGTAGCCGATCACCACGGACGGCGGTGCCTCGTCCTCCCCGAGGGTGTCCAGCAGGTACCGGGCGATCCCCGCGGCGGCACGGCGGACCACCAGCCGGTTCATGCGGGACTCGCCCGGACCCTCCTCGGCGCGCAGGCCGGCGGTGCCGAAGGTCAGCGGACCGGAGAAGCGGGAGCGCACGGCCTCGGCGGCGGCCACGTCCCCGCCCTCGGCGGCCTCGAGCTCGGCGGTCAGGGTGGCGGCATGCTGGGCGTTCGGCTCCTCGAGGGCCCAGCGGCGGGCGCGCTCGAGCAGCTGCGGGTCCAGTGCGGCGGTGTCACGGGGTGCGGTCATGGGCGGAACCTCGGGGTGTGTCAGAGGAGAGGGGAGCAGAGGGCGGGATTCCCGACGACGGCCGCTCGCCGTCGTCGGGAAGCCGTCAGGGACGTCAGAGGCGACCGATGATGTCCGCCAGCAGCGCCGAGATCCGCGGGCCGGCGGCCTGGCCGGCCTCCACGACCTCCTGGTGCGACAGCGGCTCCTCCTGGATGCCGGCGCCCAGGTTGGTCACCAGGGAGATGCCGAAGACCTCGAGGCCGGCATGGCGGGCGGCGATCGCGTCCAGGGCGGTGGACATGCCCACCAGGTCGCCGCCGTGGACCTTCGCCATGCGGACCTCGGCGGGGGTCTCGTACTGAGGGCCGGAGAACTGCACGTACACCCCCTCGGTCAGGGACGGGTCGATCTCCTTGGCGATCCGGCGGATGCGCGGGGAGTACAGGTCCGTCATGTCCACGAAGGTGGCGCCGACCAGCGGGGTGGCGCCGGTGACGTTGATGTGGTCTGCGATGACCACCGGAGTGCCGGGGGCGATCTCCGGGTTCAGGCCGCCGCAGCCGTTGGTGAGGATCACGGTCTTCGCGCCGGCCGCCGCGGCGGTGCGCACGGTGTGGGCCACGGCCTGGGCGTCGCGGGACTCGTAGAAGTGGGTGCGGGAGCCGAACACCAGGGCGGAGGTGCCGTCGGCCAGCTTCACGGAGCGGATGGACGCGTTGTGGCCCGGCACCTTCGGAGCATGGAAGCCCGGGACGTCCGCCAGCGGGACGGAGTGCTCGGTCTCGCCGATCAGCTCGGCGGCACCGCCCCAGCCGGAGCCGAGGACCACGGCGATGCGGTGCTCGGCCACGCCGGTCGCCTCGGCGATCACGGCTGCCGCAGCACGGGCCTCGTCGAATCCGGGGTGGTCGCCCTGCAGGGCGGGGGTCTGCGCGGTGGTTCCGTTCTGGTCTCTCACGCAGGACAGTCTAGGTGGGCGGCCCCTGTGGCGCCGGTGCGTGCTCTGCCACAATGGACGCCGTGAGCACCTCGAACAGCACCTACACCCCGTCCCTGACCATCATCGGCGGAGGCCCCGGCGGATACGAGGCCGCCATGGTGGCCGCGAAGCTGGGCGCGAACGTCACCGTGATCGAGCGGAAGGGCATGGGCGGCTCCGCAGTGCTCACCGACGTGGTGCCCTCCAAGACCCTCATCGCCACCGCAGACTCCATGCGCCGCGTGGGCACCGCCCAGGACCTCGGCGTGGACCTGGGCGCCGGCGCCGAACCGCGCGCCGTGATGGCCCAGGTGGACCGCCGCATCCTGGAGATCGCCGGCGAGCAGTCCCAGGACATCCAGCAGGTGCTCGAGCGCCGCGGCGTGCGTGTCATCCACGGCGTCGGCAAGGTCGTGGGACCGCACGAGGTGGAGGTCCGCCGCCATGACGACGCCGACGGCGAGCCCGAGGTCATCACCTCGGACGCGATCCTGCTGTGCGTGGGCGCCAGCCCGCGAGAGCTGCCCTCCGCCCAGCCGGACGGGGAGCGCATCTTCAACTGGACGCAGCTGTACTCGCTCGCGGAGGTCCCGGAGCACATGATCGTGGTGGGCTCCGGCGTCACCGGCGCCGAGTTCGCCTCCGCCTACGACCTGCTCGGCGCGAAGGTCACCCTCGTCTCCTCCCGCGACCACGTGCTGCCCGGCGAGGACCAGGACGCCGCGGAGCTGCTCGAGCACGTCTTCGAGTCCAACGGCGTGAACGTGGTGGCCCGCTCCCGTGCCGAGGGCGCCGAACGCACCGAGGACGGCGTGCGCGTGCACCTGTCCGGCGAGGGCGCCAAGGACACCCCGTACATCGACGGCTCCCACGTGCTGTTCGCCGTCGGCGGCATCCCGAACACCGCGGACCTGGGCCTCGAGGAGGCCGGTGTGGAGCTCACCGAGTCCGGCCACATCAAGGTGGACGGCGTCTCCCGCACCTCCGTGCCCTCCATCTACGCCGCCGGGGACTGCACCGGCGTGTTCGCCCTGGCCTCCGTGGCCGCCATGCAGGGGCGCATCGCCGTGGCGCACCTGATGGGCGATGCCGTGAAGCCCCTGCGCCCGCACCTGGTGGCGTCCAACATCTTCACCTCCCCGGAGATCGCCACCGTGGGCGTCACCCAGGCCCAGGTGGACTCCGGCAAGTATCAGGCGGACGTGGTGAAGCTGGACTTCTCCACCAACCCCCGCGCCAAGATGCAGGGCGTCACCGCGGGCTTCGTGAAGGTCTTCGCCCGCAAGGGCTCCGGCACCGTGATTGGCGGCGTGGTGGTGGCCCCGCGCGCCTCGGAGCTCATCTGGTCCCTCGCGCTCGCCGTGACCCACAAGCTCCACGTGGACGACCTCGCGGACACGTTCACCGTGTACCCGTCCATGGCCGGCTCGCTGGCCGAGGCCGCGCGCCGTCTGCACGTGCGCCTGTGAGCACGGTCGGCATGTCTGCGATCCACGATGGGCGGCGCGCCGCAGCGGTGCATCCGGAGCCCCCGCGCCGCGTCGCCATCTTCGTCCACCGCTTCCTACCGGAGACCGGGGGCATCGAGGTCACCGCGGATGTCCTGGCCCGTGGGTTTCAGGACCGTCATGGCGCCGAGGTGCTCGTTGTCACCAGGAACGAGGCTCCGGCGGACTTCGACGCCGATCTGCCGTACCGCGTTCTGCGCGCGCCGTCTCATCGTGAGCTGCTCGCAGCGGTCCGCGGCGCGGACGTGGTGTTCCACAACAACGCGCTCATGCAGTTCTACTGGGCGCAGCTGCTGTGCCCACGGCCGTGGGTGGTCACGATGCGTGCCGTTCTGCGCGTACCGGGACACAGGATCTCGGCCCCTCGCGAGCTCGTGCTCAAGGTCAAGGAGCGCCTGATCCGCCGCGCCACGGTGCTCGCGGCGAACAGTCGCATGATGGCTGAGGAGATCGGCGGGGACCCGGTGGTGGTGCACAACTCGTACCGGGACCAGGTCTTCTTCGTCACCGAACCGGTCCAAGGACGGGACCGCCACCGTCTCGCCTTTGTCGGACGCCTCTCAGCCGACAAGGGGATCGATGTCCTCCTGGACGCCGTGGCGCGACTGCAGGGGGAGGGGATGCCGGTCCACGTGGACCTCATCGGGTCCGGGGACGAAGAACCCGAACTCCGTGCCAGGGCGGCAGAGCTGGGAGTCACGGAGGCGGTCCACTTCCACGGCAATGTCCCAGGGGAGCAGGTCAACGAGCTGCTGAACCGGGCAGCGGTGATGGTCCTGCCTTCCACGGGACTGGAAACTTTCGGCACCGTGGTTCTGGAGGCGCAGGCCGCCGGGTGCGCCGTGGCCGCCTCGGACATCGGCGGGATCCCGGAAGCACTGGGCGGAACCGGTGTTCTTGTGCCGCCGGGTGACACAGACGCCTGGGTGAGGGTGTTGCGGAGCCTGATCCTCGACGACGCGGCATTCGCCCGCGCTCATGCCGGCCGTCAGGAGAACGCCGACGCGCACAGGACGGAAGCCATGGTGGACCGCTACTGGGAGCTGGTGGTGCAGGCGCATGCGTGTGCACAGCGACCGCGCCGGTGTGCAGAGGGGAGACGGCGTTGACGGAGCGGGCGCCTGTGCCGGGGGGGGGCCTTCCACCGGCGGGCCACGCCTTCGGACGGTGGACATCGCCCGGGCCTTGGCGATCCTCGGGGTGGTCTTCGGGCACGTCGCGGCCGGTCTCGAATCCGAAGGGCTCCTGGCGTCCGACTCGTGGACGGCCACCGGGGTCCAACGGTTCGGCCTCGCACGGATGGCGGCGATCTTCTTCCTCGTCGGCCTGTTCATGGGCCCGGCCGTGGCCAAGCGTGGAGGAGTGCGACCGTACCTGCGTGAGCGGCTGACGGTGCTGTTGTGGACCTATCTGCTCTGGGACCTCGTCTACGCAGGCGCGGAGACGGCACTGGCCGGTGGGACCGGGGGTTGGGGGCTGCTCCGGTTCTGGGAGCCGGCGCTGCATCTGTGGTTCCTGCCCACCCTCGCCCTGGCGACCGTCATCACCTGTGTGCTCCGTCCGTGGAAGGCCCCCTGGAGTCTGCTCGCCCTCGCCCTGTGCGCCACTGTGCTGTGGGGCCGTGTGCCCGAGCTCATCGCAATCGACGGTCTGTCATACGTGTATTTCGTGGCGCTGGGTGCCGCCGTCGGCCTGCCCAGGCTGCGTCGCTGGCTGGGACGGCCGGCACCGGTGGCAGCCGCGGGCTTGGTCGCCGCCGTGGTCTTCCTTTATGGGACGGGGTGGGGGGGTGATGCCGGCACGTTCACCGTCGGTGCCGTTCTTCGGCCAGGCGGTGATGTCGTTGATCGTGTCCACGGCGGGTGTCGTCGTCGTGGTGTGCGCGGCGTGGGTGCTGGCGAAGCTGCCCGCGAGGTCCACGGCATGGCTCGTCTGGATAGGCGGCCGCACCATCGAGGTCTACGTCGCACACCTGCTGTTCGTGACCGGCATCCGCATGCTGCTCATGAGGATGGGGGTCGACTCGCCCGGTGTTCACCTCGTCATCGGATTCGTCGGCGCCGTGGCCCTGTCACTGCTGGTGGCCGAGGCCGCCCGGCGGTGGCGGATGGGGTGGCTCTACCGTCCTCCGCAACGCCTCCTTGGACGCAGAGCGGTTGGACGCAGTGCCGTGGGATGAGTCCGTCTCGGCGGAGGCCGGGCGGCGCCGTTGCGGGAGTCGCCGCCCGGCGACGTCCCTCAACGGAGTTCAGCCGGCGGCGCTGCGGCGCTCCCGGGCCGAGGTGACCTCGTGGAGGTCGGCGTGCTTGGTCTCCGGCGCCAGGAAGAGCGCGATGAGCGTCAGCAGCGAGGCGGCGGCCAGGTAGTAGCCCACGTAGGCCACGTCGAAGGTGGTCACGAGCCAGGCGGCGATGAACGGGGTCAGTGCGGCGCCGAGGATCGAGGACACGTTGTAGGCGATGCCCGAGCCGGTGTACCGGGTGTTGGTCGGGTACAGCTCGGGCAGGACCGCGGACATCGGGCCGAAGGTCAGGCCCATCAGCATCATGCCGATCACCAGGAACATCACCATGCGCGGCACGTCCACGTCCGCGCCGGTGCCCATGGTCTCCGGGTTGAGCCACCAGCCGAAGGTCAGCCCGAACAGGATCATCAGGCCGGTCACGGTGAGCAGCACCGGGCGGCGGCCGAAGCGGTCGGCCAGCATGCCGGAGACCGGGATGAAGGCTGCGAAGAACACGATGCCGACCAACTGCAGGACCAGGAACTCTGCGTAGGGGACGCCGAGGAAGCCGTCGCCGGTCTTGCCGATCGCGTAGGACAGGATCCACGTGGTCATGATGTAGAAGAGCACGTAGGTGGCGTACATGACGAAGGTGCCGAGGATCAGCTCCCACCAGTTGCGGCGGACGACCTCGCCCAGCGGGGCGGAGACGCGCTGGTCGTTGGCCAGGGCGCGCTGGAAGACCGGGGTCTCCTCCAGCTTCACGCGGACGTAGAGGCCCACCAGCACCATCACGAGGGACAGCAGGAACGGCACACGCCACACCCAGGTGAGGAACACGCCGTCCATCTCCGGGCTGGTGGAGTCGTGGTCGAAGCCCAGCACGAGCAGCAGGAACAGGCCGTTGGCGAGGAAGAAGCCGATGGGAGCGCCCAGCTGCGGCCACATGGCGGCCCAGGCCCGCTTGCCCTCCTTGGCGTACTCGGTGGCGAGCAGGGCCGCACCGGACCACTCGCCGCCCAGGCCGAGGCCCTGGAAGAAGCGCAGGATGGTCAGCATGGCAGGCGCCCAGAGGCCGATCTGCTGGTACGTCGGCAGCAGCCCGATCAGGAAGGTCGCGATGCCCATGGTCAGCAGCGAGCCGATCAGGGTGGTCTTGCGGCCCACGCGGTCGCCCAGATGCCCGAACACCACCGCGCCGAGCGGGCGGGCGATGAAGGCCACGCCGAAGGTCGCCATCGAGGCGAGCAGCTTCGCCGTGTCATCGGCGCCGGAGAAGAAGATCAGCGGGAAGACCGAGACGGCCGCCGTGGCATAGATGTAGAAGTCGTAGAACTCGATCGAGGTGCCGATCAGCGACGCGGTGACCACGCGGGAGCGAGGCACCTCGTCTGCAGCGCTGATGGCCGCTGCAGAGCCGTCCGGGGAGGGGCCGGGGGAGACGGAGGACATGGGATCTCCTGGCGGTTCGGGCCGTCGGGATCGGCGGCTCAGGCGAGTGGGACGATGGTCACCGTAGGACCGTCGTCGAGCATCCTGTCTGTCGGGGGGCGGATTGTCCAGCATGCGGGACGGGGATGTCCATGGCGACGCCCCGGCGCTGATGCGCCGGGGCGTCGTCCGTGCTCGCAGGCCGGCCTCGGGGCCGGCCACGCTGTCAGCCCGATTCCGGGAGGCTCACTCCGCGTCCTCGATGGTGACGATCGCGGTGCCCGCGGAGACGGAGTCGCCCGCGTTCACGGCAAGGCCCTTGACCACGCCGTCCCTGTGGGCGGTGAGCGGCTGTTCCATCTTCATGGCCTCCATGACCACGACCAGGTCGCCCTCACTGACCTGCAGGCCCTCCTCCACGGCCACCTTGACGATGGTGCCCTGCATCGGGGCGGTCAGTGCGTTCGACGAGGCGGCGGCACCGCCTCCGGAGCCGCGGCGGGCACCGCGCGGACGGCGGCGGCCGCCGGCGCGCTGGGCGGCGTCCTGCACGGTGTGCAGGGCGGTGGCGAAGGTCGGCAGGGTCACCTCCACGCGCTTGCCGTTGACCTCCACGGTGACGGTGTGGCGGCTCTCCGGCTCGTGCGGAGCCTGGGCATCGCCGCCGAAGGGGGCGAGCTGCGCGGTGAAGTCGGTCTCGATCCAGCGGGTGTGCACGTCGAAGCCGGAAGGCTCCTCGGCGCCGGCGGTGAGCTCCGGCGCGAAGGCCGGGTCCTTCACCACGGCACGGTGGAACGGCAGCACGGACGGCATGCCGGCGATCTCCATCTCCTCCAGGGCACGCGCGGCGCGCTGCAGGGCCTGCAGGCGGGTGGCGCCGGTGACGATCACCTTGGCCACCATCGAGTCGAACGCGCCGGAGACGGTCTCGCCCTCGGTGATGCCGGTGTCCACACGGACGCCGGGGCCGGCGGGAAGGCGGAAGCGGGTCAGGCGTCCCGGGGCGGGGAGGAAGCCGCGGCCCGGGTCCTCGCCGTTGATGCGGAACTCGAAGGAATGGCCGTGGATCTGCGGGTCCGTGTAGCCGAGGGCTTCTCCGCGGGCGAGGCGGAACTGCTCGCGGACCAGGTCGATGCCGGTGACCTCCTCGGAGACCGGGTGCTCCACCTGCAGGCGGGTGTTCACCTCGAGGAAGGACAGGGTGCCGTCCGCGCCCACCAGGAACTCGCAGGTGCCGGCACCCACGTAGCCGGCCTCCTTCAGGATGGCCTTGGAGGACTCCACGAGACGGGCGTTCTGCTCGTCGGAGAGGAACGGCGCCGGGGCCTCCTCCACGAGCTTCTGGTTGCGGCGCTGCAGGGAGCAGTCGCGCGTGGAGACCACCACCACGTCGCCGTGCTCGTCCGCGAGGCACTGGGTCTCCACGTGGCGCGGCCGGTCCAGGAACCGCTCCACGAAGCACTCGCCGCGGCCGAAGGCGGAGATCGCCTCGCGGACGGCGGAGTCGTACAGCTCGGGGATCTCCTCGCGGGTGCGGGCCACCTTGATGCCGCGGCCGCCGCCACCGTGGGCGGCCTTGACGGCCAGCGGGAGGCCGTGCGCGTCGGCGAACTCCAGCACCTCGGCGGTGCCGGAGACCGGCTCGGTGGTGCCCGGGGCGAGCGGGGCGCCCACGGCGGTGGCGATGCGGCGGGCCGAGACCTTGTCCCCCAGGGCTTCGATGGCCGCCGGGGGCGGACCGATCCAGACCAGGCCCGCCCCCTCCACGGCGCGCGCGAAGTTGGCGTTCTCGGAGAGGAAGCCGTAGCCGGGGTGGACGGCGTCTGCGCCGGAGCGTTCGGCGGCGTCCATGATCTTGTCGATGAGCAGATAGGAGTCCGCCGCGGTCTGGCCGCCGAGGGCCACGGCCTCGTCCGCCAGGCGCACGTGCATGGCGTCCCGGTCCGGCTCGGCATAGACGGCCACGGAGGTCAGCCCCTCGTCCTGGCAGGCGCGGATCACGCGGACGGCGATCTCCCCGCGGTTGGCAACGAGGACCCGGGAGAAGCGACGGGGCGGGGCGTCGGTCTCAGGGCTCTCGTGTGCGGCGGCGGAAGTCATGCGCGTCAGTCTCCTCACGGTGGCAGGTCTACTCGGGCGCCCGCGCCGTCCGCGCACATGATGTGCGCCGGACCGGGCGTCGCCCACTCGGGCACCCTAGCCGCGAGACGTCGGAAACCTACAGTTCTCGGCGCCGATCCCGCGCTGTCAGCGCTCGGAGTTGGAGGAATCCCACAAAACGGTGAAGGGGACGCCCAGCTCCTCGCACTGTGTCCGCAGGGTGGACACGGACAGGCCGACCACCGCGTTGGGGTCACCGTCCACGGAGTCGACCAGTGCGGCACCTGCGCCGTCGATGGTGAAGGCGCCGGCGCACCGGAGTGGTTCTCCGGTGGCCACATAGGCGGCGATGGTCCGTTCGTCGGCGGCGGCGAACCTCACCACCGCGGACACCTGCGCGGAGGTTGACCGCAACGTGCCGTCCGGCTGCACCAGTCCCAGCCACTGCCCGGTGTGAAGCACGCCCGCGCGGCCCTGCTGCAGCCGCCAGCGCTCCACCGCCACCCCCGGCTCGTACGGCTTGCCGTAGGCGACGCCGTCCATCTCGAACACGGAGTCGCAGCCGACCACCAGGGTCGGCCGCTCCACGCCGGCCTCGGCGACCTGCGCGACCACGTTCCGCCCCTTGGCCTCGGCCAGCAGCAGGGCGAGCTGCGCCGGGGACGCGCCGGAGGCCCGGGCGCCGACCGCCGCCTCGTCCACGTGGGAGACGAGCGTGCGGAACGGCACCCGGGCCCGGGTGAGGATCTCGGCTCGACCCGGCGAGGCCGAGCCGAGCACGAGCTCCGGTGCGTCGGTCATGCCAGCGCCTCGCGCAGGGTGTCCAGCCCCATGCCGCCGAGCTTGAGCGCGCGGGTGTGGAAGGACTTGAGGTCGAAGTCCTCGCCCTCGCGCTGCTCGTGCTCGGCGCGGATCTGCTCCCAGATGCGCTGGCCGACCTTGTAGGACGGCGCCTGGCCCGGCCACCCGAGGTAGCGGGTGAACTCGAAGCGGCGCTGGCCCTCGGAGATGATCAGGTGCTTGGCCAGGAACGCGTAGCCCTTCTCCGGGTCCCACTCTCCGCCGCCCTCGGACTCGGGAGCCTCGAAACCGCAGTGGTAGCCGATGTCGAACACCACGCGGGCCGCGCGCATGCGCTGCATGTCCAGCATGCCCAGGCGGTCGCCCGGGTCGGCCAGGAAGCCCAGTTCGTCCATGAGCTTCTCGGAGTACAGCGCCCAGCCTTCGCCGTGGCCGGAGGTCCAGCAGGCGTTGCGGCGCCAGTCGTTGAGCTCGCCGCGGTTCATCATGGCGGTGGCGATCTGCAGGTGATGGCCCGGGACGCCCTCGTGGTACACGGTGGTGGTCTCGGCCCAGGTGGTGAACTCGTCCTCGCCGGCGGGGACGGACCACCACATGCGGCCCGGGCGGGAGAAGTCCTCGGACGGGCCGGTGTAGTAGATGCCGCCCTCCTGGGTGGGGGCGATCATGCACTCGACCCGGTCCATGGGGGCCGGGATCTCGAAGTGCTCCTTCATGGCCTCGATGGCCCGGTCGGACAGGTCCTGCATCCATGCACGCAGCGCTTCGGTGCCCTTGAGCCTGCGTTCCGGGTCCGCGTCCAGGATCTCGCGGGCGCGCTCCACGGAGGCGCCGGGCTCGAGCTGCTCGGCGATGGCCTCTTGCTCGGCGATGATCCGGGCGAGCTCCTCCTGGCCCCAGCGGTAGGTCTCCTCCAGGTCCACCTCGGCACCGAGGAACATGCGCGAGCCGAGGGAGTAGAGCTCGCGGCCCACGGCGTCGTGCTCCGGGGCATGGGGGCGCAGCTCGGTCTCCAGGGTCTGGGCGAAGTCGCGATAGGCCTGGGCGGCGGCCTCGGCATTGACCTGGATGCGGGCGGCGAGCTCCTCGTCCACCACCTCGGCCGCGGCGGCGCGGGCGATCAGGCCGGGGAAGAAGCCCTCACCCTCGCCGTGGGCGCGGGCCTGCTCGATCACGATGTCCACCTGGCGCACGGCGGCCACCTGGCCGCGGTCGCGGGAGGCGAGCAGGGACTCGGTGTAGCCCTGCAGAGCGGCGGGCAGATTCGCCAGGCGGCCGGCGATGTGCTCCCACTGCTCGGCGGTGTCCGTCGGCATCAGGTCGAAGATCGCGCGGATGCTCTGGGCGGGGGAGGCGATGTTGTTCAGCTCGGTGCGGCCGGTCGCGTGGATCTCGCGGTACAGGCCGACGCGCTCCTGCAGGGCGGCCTTGGTCACGCGGTCCACGTCGTCCACCGGCTCCATGGAGGCGATGTCCTCGAGCAGCTGACGGTTCACCTCGTCCTCGCGCTCGGCGCCGGCGGGGGAGTAGTCGCCGTACTCGGTCTCGTGCCCGGGCAGGCCGAGGCTGGTGGCCTCCTCCGGGTGGAGGGCAAGGGTCTCCCGGTAGAAGCGGTCGGCGCGCTCGTCGATTGCGGAGAGCGGACGGGCTCGGTGCTGCGGAGCTGGTGTGATCGCGGTCATGGTTGGCAGTCTAGGTGTTGTGGCGGCCCGGTTCAGGTCGGCGGCTTGCCTGCAGTGAGTTGCACGACCCCGTTCCGAGTGACGTTCTGCGCCCTCGTTCTGCTCATCGCCGTGGCCGGAACGGTCCTGTCCATCGCTCTGCGATCGACGGCCCCGTCGTGCGTTGGTTCCGTGGCCCCGTTCCCATTGCGAGGCACTGATAGTCTGGCCGACGACGTCGCAGTCCGCGGCAGCCGCTCGAGGATGAAGGTGGGACAGTGGCATTTCTCGTCGCGCTGAACCGGGACCGGGACTCATATCAGGTTCCCGCAGCCCTGGCCGAGACCGGGAATCTCGGACGTTTCGTGACCGACTACTACCACGGCAAGCCGGGCCACTTCCTGCCTTCGCTCACCCACCGGCGCCACCCGTCGATACCGGCTCGCAGCGTGGTCACCTCGAAGGGTGCCTTCCTGGCACAGCTGCCGTACGAGGCGGCACGTCGTGTGCGTCCCACGGACTTCCCCTCGGACCTCGTGGAAAGCGCGCTCGGGCGGACTGCTGCTCGGGTCGCCCGCCGTGAGCCGGACCTCGACCTCCTGCTGTACTCCGGCAGCGCACGCCAAGCTTTCGAAGGCCCCTCCCGTGGCCGCCGCGTCCTCTTCCAGTACCACCCGTCACCAGGGTTCATCGAGGAGACCCTTCGGGACATCGACGAGCTCGCAGACCTGCGTCCGTGGTGGGAAGAAGCCGAAGTCGGCAACGCATCGATGGAGGCCAAACACCGTGCCGAGGTGGCCGCGGCGGACCACGCCATCTGCGCTTCGGACTTCACCCGCCGCGGCCTCCTGCTGGCGGGGCTCGCTCCCGACGCCGTGTCCGTGGTGCCCTACGGCTGTCCGGCGCCTGCGGCGTCGGGCGCCCAAGGTCCGGGAGGAGTGCAGCAGTTCCTCTTCGTGGGCCAAGGCGTCCAGCGCAAGGGGCTGCACATCCTCATAGAGGCATGGAAGGTCGCCCGCGTGGGGGACGCCACGCTCACCGTGGTCGCCTCACGCCTGGACCCTCAGATCGAAGAGCTCGCCGCGGGCGTGCCCAGGCTGACCATTCGGGGGCGTGCGGAGGACACCGAGCTGTCGGCCTTGATGGATGCCGCGGACGCCCTCGTGCTCCCGTCCCTGGTGGAGGGGTTCGGCCTTGTCCTCGGCGAGGCACTCGCGCACGGGTGCCGTCTGATCGCATCCACCAACACGGGGCTGCCGTCCATGGGGCTCCCCGGCGATCTCGGTCGGGTGGTCGAGGCGGGCAGGGTGCAGCCCCTGGTGGACGCGCTCGAAGCATTCCACCACTCTTTCGATCCCGAGCGGACCCATGACCATCGCGCACGGCTTGAGGCACAGCGTCTCTCATGGGCAGGATTCCGTGCCGGCATCCGCCGCGCCGTGGGAGAGGAGACCACGTGACAGCGACCCGCACCGCCGCCCGTCCTCGACGGGTCCTGCTCGTCCTGGCCCGGGACCCGTTGGCCTCGAGGACCGGGCGCATGGCCGTCCTCGAGACGGCGGTCACCAGCCTGCGCGGCCAGGGGCACGAGGTGTTCGTCGCAGCGATCGCAGACGGCCTCGAGGGGGAGTGGATGGGGGTCCCGGTGCACCGCATCCGTCCTCCCCGCCTGAGCGGGCTGCCGGTGCACGCCGCTGCCGCGACGGTGCAAGGGCTCAGTCTGAACGAGGCGGTGCTCACCAGTCCCCGGGTCTGGAGGCAAGTCCGCGCACTCGTGGCCGAACTGAGGGCGGACGTCGTGGTCGGCGATGGCGTCCGCACGTGGCCCTCCCTCCGGGGAGCCGCCGCACCCGTGGTGATGCACCTGGACGACCTTCTCTCCGACCGTTATGGCTCGGCAGCCTTCCGAGACGGCAACGACTCGGTTCTCGGGTACTACGGGGACCGGATCCCGCCCAGGCTTCGGGGCCTGGCAGAACGGGCCGCTCACCTGGTGCTGCGCCACGAATCTCGGCGGATGCGGCGCAGGGAGATCGACATCGCCAGGCAGGCGGCAGGTGTGGCCATGACCTCCGCCGATGAGGCCCGCACTCTGAGCAAGCGGGCAGGAGTGCCTGTCGCGGACCTGCCCATGGCGGTGTCTCCTCTGCTTCCGGGCCGTCCTTCCGAACAGGATCCCCTGTCCTTCGCCTTTCTGGGGGTGCTCCACTACGGTCCCAACCTCGGGGCGCTGCGCTATGTGCGGGACCAGATCATCCCCGTCGCCCGGGCGCGTGGGATCGACCTGCAGGTCGCCGCGTATGGCAAGGCGGACGACGCGGCTATGCGAGAGTTCGCGGATGCCGAGGGCATCCGCCTGGTGGGATACGTCGACGACCTCGCGGAGGCCTTGCGCGGTCACCGGGGGTTCCTGTCCACAGTCCTCTCCGGCACCGGTGTGAAGACCAAGGTCCTGGACGCCCTCAGCGTCGGCCTGCCCGTGGTCGCCACCCCCCTCGGCGTGGCCGGCATCCCGCTCCGTGACGGCGTCGACGTGCTGGTCGCGCAGTCTCCCGAGGGCATCGTGGACCACATCGTGGCGCTGGCCGAGGACGGCGATCGCGCTGACCGTATCGGCCTGGCCGGGCGTGAACTGTTGAAGGGGCCTCTTGCGAGCGAGCGGGTCGCCCGGTCCTGGGAGGCCGTCATCGAGTCCGCAGCGGGTTCTGACCCCGGAGCCGAACGAGCATGACGAAGGAGCACGGCATGGAAGCAGCGTCCCTCCCTGATCCTGGGCTGACGGTGGCGGGGGACACCGGTCTCCGGGCCGGCCTCGGCCTCGGCACGGCTCGTCTCGGTGCGTTCTGGCAGGGCAAGGGCGTCCGTGAGGGTGCACGTGCTCTCGACGCGGCCTTCGACCTCGGAGTGACCGTGGTGGACACCGCGGACGTCTACGCCCGCGGCATCAGCGAGCGGCTCGTCGGGCGGGCTCTGCGGCGCCATGAGGGGGTCACCGTGATCACGAAGGGCGGACTGCTGAAGACCCCCGCCGCGCTGGCACAGGCCGCCCGCTCTGGTGCGGGCCGACCCTCTGCTGGCGGTCTGAGGGCCGCGGCCCCCGCAGGGCGGTGCTTCCGGCCTGATTATCTCCGCTGGGCGGTGCAGGGATCGCTGCGCCGGCTTGGACTCGACTCCCTCCCCGTGTACCTCCTGCATGAGCCGGACCTGGCGACCGTGCGTGACCCGGAGGTCGTGGCCGGCATGGAACGGCTCCGGGAGGAAGGAGCGGTCGGGGCCTGGGGCGTCTCCACCCCTGAGGACGACGTTGCCCTGGCCGCCATGGATCTGCCTGGCACGCCGTGGATCGAGGCCCTCGTCGGTCCGGGTAACGACAGCCTTGCCGAGAAGCTTACGGTTCACCCCCGCCGTCGTGAGTCCGTGCTGGTAGGCATCGGTGCGCTGGGGGACGGCGGTCAGGTGGCCCGGCGGGCCGCGGTGGGTCGGATGGGGCCGGCAGAGGCGGTGGCCTCCCTGGCCGCCGAGGCCGTTGACCGGGCAGCACCGGACCTCCTTTTGCTGGGCATGAGCACCCCCGAACACGTGCGCCGTAATGTCGCGCGGCTGATGGCGACGCCGGAGCCGGCCGGGCAGGACAAGAAGGAGACCGCTGGATGACCATCTTCGACGCACGCGCCCTGCCCACGGGGGCCGAGTTACGTACAGACGTGCTGATCATCGGCACCGGTCCGTCTGGCGTGACGGTCGCCCGCGAGCTCGCCGACGCCGGCCGCGACGTGCTCCTCCTCGAAGGCGGCGGCATCGGTGTGGAGGCCGACGCTCAGGACACCCTTCGGGGGGATGCGCCCTCCCAGCAGCGCGAGCCGCTCGAGAAGGCACGTCAGAAGGGCCTCGGCGGCGCCAGCCACCAGTGGGGCGGCCGTGCCGCCCCGTTCTCCGCCCTTGATCTCGAGGCTCGTCCCGGGCTGGGCATCGACGCGCCGTGGCCGGTGGACCGTGAACGCCTGGAACCCTACTACCGCCGTGCGGCGCACGCCCTGGACCTGCGCCGATACCAGTGGACAGCGGCTGACGCGCTGCCCGGGGACCCCGTGCATCTGCTCGGCGGCGGCCAGGACCTCGTCGACGACACCGGGCTCTGGCGGTTCTCCCCGCCGGTGCGCTTCGGCGACGTCTACCGGCGCGAGCTCGACACCCTGCCCTGGATGCGGCTGCTGCACCACGCCAATGTCCTGCGCCTGGAGACCGATTCGGCTGCGGACGGAGCCTCGCCGAAACGCGTGCGGCGTGTGGTGGCCGCGTCCGCTCCGGGACACGAGTTCACGGTGGCTGCCGAGACCGTCGTCGTGGCCTGCGGAGGGTTGGAGTCTGCCCGGCTCCTCATGGCCTCCGGCCTGGGGGGCCGGTTCGACCAGGTGGGCCGGAACTACATGATCCACCCCATCGCCGAGGTGGGGGAGCTCGTCCTCGCGGACCCGGGGTCCGCAGAGAACGCCGTCCGGTACACGAAGTCCCATGACGGCGTCTGGGTGCGCCGACTCCTCACGCTCACCGAAGAGGTGCGCCGCCGTGACGACCTGCTGCACATGGGGTTCGCCCTCTGGTACGAGGACCCGATGCACCCGCGTCACGGGGATCCGCTGCTCTCCGCCTACGTGCTGGCACGCAAGGCGTTGTTCTCTCTGGACGGCTTCAAGTCCGCCGGCATGCACAGACGCTTCGCCGACGCCCCGGATGCCCCCGGACACGTGCGGAACGTGCTTCTCGGCCTACCGCAGCTTGCAGGGTTCGGCGTGACGTGGGCACGTGACCGGTGGCTCGATCCACGCACACTTCCCGCTTTCACCCGTCGGTCCAGAGAGGGGCGGTACCGCATCCGGTTCGACGCGGAGCAGTCCCCTTCACCGGAGAACCGGGTGACCTTGTCCGCCACGGAGCGGGACGGTTTCGGCGTCCCCCGGCTGAGCGTCCAGCATCGGGTGTCCGATGCGGACCGGGAGAACTACCACCGCTCGCTGTGCCTGCTCGCCGAGGGCATCGAGCGCAGCGGCTTCGGTCGCTACACCCCGCCCACCCTCGACCACCTGAAGTCGCTGGAGCTCACGGATGCGACGCACCAGATGGGTCTGTTGCGCATGGGTACCCGGCCGGAGACGTCTGTCGTCGACCCGGACCTGAGGGTGTGGGAGTGTGAGAACCTCTATGTGAGCTCGACGGGCGTCTTCCCGACGTCCAGTCATGCGGGGCCGACCATGACGGCGGTGGCCCTCGCGATCCGTCTTGCGGACCACGTGCGCGGCCTCGGCCGCACCGCCGTCATCTCGGCGCAGGGCGCCGTCGACCTGACTCGAGAGGACACCACAGCATGAAAGACCTACGCGGTTTCACCGGCGCCGGCTATGACAAGGGACGCCCGAAGGTCGTCCAGGCCGCATGGCTGGCCGTTCAGGGAGCGGTGCTGCAGCACTGGTGGTGCCCTGCGAAGCTGCGCACGGCCACCCTGCGTGCCTTCGGCGCCGAGATCGGCAAGGACGTTCTCGTCCGCCATCGAGTGCGCATCCACTGGCCGTGGAAGCTGAAGATCGGCGATTCGGCCTGGGTCGGCGAGGGCGTCTGGATCCTCAATCTCGAGCCGGTGGAGATCGGCGCGAACACCTGCCTGTCCCAGGACGTGTTCGTCTGCACCGGATCTCATCTGTTCGACGACGACCACTTCGAGTTCGACAATGCGCCGATCCGCATCGGCTCCCGCACCTGGATCGCGGCACAGGCGACCATCCTGCGAGGGGTGACGATCGGCCACGACGTCCTGGTGGGCGCCAAGTCTCTCGTGGTGAAGGACGTGCCGGACGGAGCGAAGGTCGTGGCTCCCCTCGGCGTGGTCCGGGCTGCGGCCGCTGAGGAGTCTGCCGGTCGATGAGGATCCTTCACGTCGTCACCCTGGTGAGCCCGGACGGCTCCTTCGGGGGGCCGCTGCGTGTGGCGGTGAACCATGTGCGAGCCCTGAAAGAGCGAGGGCACACCGTGGACCTGGTGGCAGGCGCCCGAGGCTTCACAGGCTCCCTGCCCCATGAGTACGACGGCGTCCCCGTGACCCTGTACCGGGCGTTCCAGGCCGTGCCGGGCACCGGATTCGCAGGGCTCGTGTCGCCGGGGGTGACCGCCCACCTGCTACGGCACGCCGGAAAGTACGACGTGGTGCACCTCCATCTGGCCCGAGACCTGGTGGCACTGCCTGCGGCGCTGGCGGTGGCCGTACGCGATGTCCCCTATGTGGTCCACACCCACGGGATGATCGACGCATCAGACCGCCTGCTCGCGCGCCCGCTGGACGCGGTGGCGACGAAGCCGGTCATGGCCCGTGCAGGCGGGGCGATCGCCTTGGTTGAGGCGGAGCGTCAGGAGCTGCGACGCCTCTTCCCCAGGCTCGTGGACCCGGTGGTCCTCGCCAACGGGGTTCCGGGAAGCGAGCAGACAGCTGTCGAGTTGTGCTCCGGTGCCCCAGATCCCGAGCCGGAGGTCCTCTTCCTCGCCCGGGTGGCGGCCAGAAAACGGCCTGTCGAGTTCATCCGAGCCGCACAGATACTGGCCCGAGAGTTCCCCACTGCCCGGTTCAGCCTGGTGGGACCGGACGAGGACCGTGGCGACGCCGTCCGTGCTGCGCTGGACGAGGACGACGGCCGCGGCCGGATCAGGTGGGAAGGAGCAGTCTCGGCAGACCAGGCAGCGGCACGGATGGCCCGCGCCGCCGTGTATGTGCTGCCCGCCGTGGACGAGCCGTTCGGCATGACGCTCATCGAGGCCATGGCCGTCGGGGTGCCCACGGTGTGCAACCACGACTGCGGCATCGCAGGCATCGTGTCCGAGACCGGCGGCACCGTGGCCGCGGACGACTCCGTGGACGCCCTTGCCGACGCCGTGCGCGAGCTCCTGCAGGATCCGGCCCGTCGCCTGGCCGCAGGACAGGCGGGTAGGGACCGGGTGGCCCGGGACTTCAGCATGGGGGCAGTGGCAGTACGCCTGGAGGAGATCTACGCCGGTGCCGCCGGGGCAGGGGGACGTTGATGTTCTCCGTCCTCTGGTTGGGCGGATGTCTGGTCTTCGCCCTGATGTTCTGGAACCGTCCGGCCGTCGTCTTGGCCGGCATCGTCGCCGCCCGCGTGTTGATCCCCGGCATGGCGGAGGGTCTGGTCACGCCGCTCCTGCACCCGGCGTACTGGTTGTTGGTGGTCCACCTCGGAATCCAGGCGGTGTTCGCCTGGCCCCGCGTACGGCGGGCCATGAACCCGTCGACGGCGACCCTGCTGCTGCTGCTCCTGCTCGTCGGCTGGGCCGTGGGCAACGGTCTCAGCGCCTATTCGGCTGGCCCCCTCCCATCGCTGGTGAGCATGACGAAGGTCGTGCTGCTGCCGTTCCTGCTCGGCCTGCTCATCCGGGACGAGGTGCGGACCCGGCCGCGTTCGGAGACGCTCCTGATCTGGACGCTCATGCTCCTCGGCATCGTCCAGGTGGCGCTGGGCCAGTACCAGATGACCACCCACACCGCTGTGGTCTACGAGAGCCTGTATCGGATCCAGTGGTGGTGGGACGACTATGTGTACCGGGCGCTCGGGACGATCGGACACGGCATCCAGCTCGGCTTCTTCCTGGCGGCCCTCATCCCGCTCACCCTGCGTCTGCGGCGGATCGGAATCCGCATCGTCCTGTCACTGACCTTCGTCTACGGCATCCTGCTGGCCGAGGCGCGGCTGGCACTGCTGCTGGCCCTGGGCGCGCTGCTCGTCGTGGTGCTGTGGTCACTGAGGCAGCGGTGGGTGGCCACCATCGTGTGGGCCGCGGCAGCGGCGACGGTCGCCGTCCCCTGGCTCACGTCCTCCGATGCGTTCATCAGCGTCCTCACGAAGTTCGAGGACGACCAGGGGTCGAACGAGCAGCGACTGCGGGCGTTCAGCTGGGCCTTCGAGCACATGGACGAGTTCATGTGGACCGGATACTCCGGCAACCGCGACCTGATGGGCAGCGGCGCTGTGAGCTCGTCCCTGGAGAACGGATACCTGATCTTCGGCACCTATTTCGGTATGGCCGCCGCCGCCGTCCTCGCTCTCCTGCATGTGAGCGTCGCCTGCGCCGCCCTCGCCACCGGCACGCGGCGGGCGCGGGCCTGGCCGTCCACGGTCGCCGCTGTGGTGACCATCGGAGCGTTCTTCGGCTCCAGCTCCTTCATGGCACAGGCGCTCGAGGGGACCATGCTGTTCGTCTTCGGGGCGCTCGCCTGGGTCGGGTCGTCCGCGCCACGGTGGTCCGCGGACCGCGCACAGGTGGCCGTGGAAGAGGCTGCTGCCGAGGCCGGCCCGCCACAGGGGGAGCTCCGTGAACCTGCTGCCCCGGACCGGGCTCGTGATGAGTCGGAGGACGAGCCTGCCGCCGTGGAGGAAGAACCTGTTGCTGCAGAAGGAGAGACAGCGTTGACGAACCCCAGTGGTCACACGGTGATCCTGCGCGCACACCGGCCGGACCGCCCCACTCTGACGGCGTATCGCCGCCTGCGTCGGGACCCGGGCATCGACAGCGTCACCATTCTGGCGGACGAGGTCACCGGAGCCGGACACAGCTGGCCGGATGACGTGGACGTCCTGCCGATCACCGGCCCGGTGCTGGAGGAGCTGGGGCTGCGTACAGACATCGCGGACGCCGGATGGCGGTGCGGTGACTATGCCCTGGCCGTGTTCCTCCACCGCAGGCCCGAGGTGGAGCGGGTCTGGCTCCTCGAACCGGACGTCGCGTTCGTGCGCATCAGCGCCTCTCAGTTCATGTCCCGCTTCGACCACGACCCCGCCCACTATGTGGTGCACTCCATGGCCGTCCAGCGGCCGGGCGGCTTCTGGTACGGAACGCTGACGAGCCGAGGGTTCGAGGGGACAGAGTGGCATTCGTTCTTCCCCCTGCTCAGGGTCTCCCGGCAGGCCGTGGAGGCGACCGTCGACCTGCGCCGGCAGGTGCAGGGCCGGCAGAGCCCCTTGATGCACCCGAACGATGAGACCGTGGTGGCCACAGCGGTGGCCGAGGCCGGCCTGTCCTGGACCGCCATGAAGGATGTCTGCCCCGCCATGTTCCTCCGGTTCTCTCCGGGACGCCGATTGCCGCTGACCGTGTTGACGCTGCTCCACAGGGGGCCCCAGGTCTTCCATCCGGTCGGCCGGCCCGACCTGCTGCGTCACCGCAGGACGGCGCGGGACGTCACCGGCTGAGGGGAGGAGGGGCAGGGGCCCGCCCCAGAGCCCATCCGCGAAGGGGCGTGCGGGCCAGCAACAGGGCAGCCGACCAGCTGCCCGCCAACACCAGGCAGAAGGTCGGCAGCAACGGCCCCTCCCCGTGCCCGACCGCGTGCAGGCCCCAGTTGAGGACCGCGTGCACGTAGATCACACCGGTCCCGGTGGCCGCTAACGAGACGATCGCCCTGTCCGCGCGGATCCCGCAGGAGCGCACCGCCCGGGCACCGGTGGTCAGACCCCAGCACACCGCCAGAGCCGTGAGCACGGACAGCACCGGTGTCCCGAGGGGCGCAGACTTCAGATCCAACGGCTCCACGAGGCCGACGGCGAACAGGCCGATACCGACCGCCGCGACCGGCACACCCCAGACCGGTCCCCGGCGCAGGGCAGGGGAGGAGGCGAGCTGGTGGCCGGCATACACGAACACCAGGGCGATCAAGGCCTGTCCGGCGGCAACGGGCGTCTTCGCCACGATCTCCGGGGCGAGCCGGGCTGCGCCGCAGGCGAGCAGACCGAGCGCCAGGGCGGCGTGGGGTGAGACGCCGTCGGCGAGCACGCGGTAGAGCACGGCCGCCATGATCAGGGCGGACATGAATCAGAACGCCGAGAAGGGGGAGACCAGAAAGGCTCCGCCCCAGAGGTGAGCGCCGACCCGGCGCAGACTCATACCGCCGTGGGCGACGGAGACGACCGCCTCGAGGGCTCCGATGAGGACGGGCTAGAACACATAGGGTCGTCCCACGGACGTCCATCGGCCCCGTAACTCTTGTATCGGGCGCCGGCCGGGCGGGTAGAACCAGCCCGAAAGGAAGAAGAAGAGGGGGACGTGCCAGCCGTAGATCGCGTTTCGCAAGGGTTCCGGGAGCACCAGGTGGTCGCAGACCATGGCGGCGATGGCGGCCACCCGCAACGCGTCGATTCCGACGTCCCGGGGAGCTGCCGCCCGGGTAGGGGCGGGAACAGTCAGGGTGTGTCCTTCCCTGTGTGAGCGGCGGTGCCCAGAGCCTCGTCCAGCTTTTCGGCCATCAGAGGGGCCAATGCCTCGGCGAAGGCGGAGGTGATGTGGGTCGGGTCCGTGCGGATGATCAGCCCGCCCGCGGCCGCAGGGCACTGCCGCCGATCCGTGCAGAACCAGCCGCGCACGTCCACGTAGGCCGCGTCAGCGGCGGCGGCCCCTGCGTCCAGGGCCTCTGCCACCTCGTCCGTGTCCGGATCCATCAGACCCAGGCAGTCGAGGGTCGTGCCGAAACGGCGCACGCACTGCCGGGGGTCCTCACCCAGCGGCGGGGCGCCGAGGAGGACGACCTGCGCCCCGGACCCCTGCCAGCGCCGGGCCGCCTGGGCCGCCCCGTCACGCCATGCGTCCTGGTCGTCCACGCCGTCCGGCTGCAGACGGTAGCCGCCGTGTGCCCCGGAGGCGAGCACGAGATCCGGGGACTGCTCTGCGACGAGGTCGTTCACCGCCTCCCGACTCTGTGCGCAGGCTGCCGGGAACGCAGGATCGTCCCACCGCGCACCATGGGGGGTGTCCCACGGTGCGCAGCTGGCCACACCCACGACGGTGAGGGTCCAGGCGTCTCCCAGTGCCTCGGCCACCGCGGGCGTCCATGCCAGGGCCACGGAGTCGCCCAGCAACAGGGCCTGGCGCGGGCCCTGGCCCACCGTGCAGGCGGAGAGTTGTGTCTGACCGGCGGTGTTGCTGCACTCGCGCATCGGAGCCGCGATCTGCTGCTGTCCCAGCACATCGGGCGACGGGGAGAGGGAAGACGTCCACGGCTCGGGCGAGGTGGCTGCCTGCTCCAGCGCCTGGGAGAGGTTCGCCGTCGTGGAGAAGTGCTGGTCTGTGGAGACCGTGGCCACGGTCGTGGTGCGGTCGGCGATCACCATAGTCCGCCCGGGCAGGAACTGCACCGCCGTGCAGAGGAGGATGACGCCGGCGACGGCCCCTCCCATCATCGCGGAGGCGCGCACCGAACGGGCAGGGAGGCTGCGGGCCGCGCTCCGGCGGCGGAAGGGCTGCTCCACCCCGTGGTAGGACGCCCAGGCGAGCAGCACGGAGACTGCCATCGCCAGGACGGATGAGAGGAGACCGTCCACCAGTCCCCAGGCATGGCCGAAGACGAACACGGGGAAGTGCCAGAGGTAGAGGGAGTAGGAGATGTCGCCGAGCCACGTGGCCACCCGGTTCGTCAGCAGTGGTGCTCCCACCGCGTCGCTCCGGGAGACCAGGACCAGAGCGCAGCCCACCACGGGCAGCAGGGCCGCAGCGCCGGGGAAGGCGCTGTCCTCCGTGAGCACGATCGACCCCAGCAGGATCACCGCCAGGCCGACGAGCAGCGACCAGCGCTGGAAGGACCAGGCACGGGAACCGGGCCGGTGCAGCAGCCCCTGAGCGGCCAGCACCGCCACCATGGCTCCGACCAGCAGCTCCCAGCTGCGTCCGATCGGATCGAAGTACGCGAACGCCGGGCGGACCGCCACCATGATCACGGACCATGCCAGGCCGGCCGCGGCGAGGAGGGCCACACCGGCCAGGACGACGGTCAGCGGACGGGCCCGGCGGACGCGCCTCCCCGCCAGGATGAAGAGCATCAGCACCGGAGGCCAGACGGCGTAGAACTGCTCTTCGACGGAGAGGGACCAGTAGTGCTGGAAAGGGGACGGCGCGGCGTCGCCGGCGAGATAGTCCGTACCGGTGGCGATGAAGTGCCAGTTGGCCACCCACAGCGACGACCAGAGGCCGTCCAGGGTCACCTGCAGTGCCTGGGGCCGGAACCAGGTCAGCCAGGCCAGCGCCACCGTCACGGCCGCCGTGACCAGCGCGGCAGGCAGGATGCGCCGGGCACGTGCCGCGTAGAACCGGACGAGGTCGAGCCGCCCGGCTCGGGACACGTCCCGCAGCAGGTTCCCCGTGATGAGGAAGCCAGAGATGACGAAGAACACGTCCACACCCACATAGCCGCCGGCGGGGCGGCCGACGGCGTGATGGAGGACCACTAGGCCCACTGCGAGGGCTCGGAGGCCCTGCACGTCTGCGCGGTGACGTGACCGCGGTTCTTCCTGTGACCGCTGCGTCACATCCCCTCCGTCTCCGCGAAGTCCGCGGCGGTGAGGCCGAGGGCCGCATGCGTGGCGCGCAGCTGGGCGTCATTGCCGCCCTCCGAGACATTGTGGGTGTGGAGTCCGCCCCCCTGGGTCCGGGGGTACGTGTAGAAGGCCCCGAGATGACCGATTCCGATGCGCCGCTTCGGCACTCCCGCAGCGACCGCCACGGCATTCACCCAGACGTCGTCTGCGCGGGGCGAGACCGTCTGGAACATCGTCCCCCGCTCCACCAGTGCCTCCTGAAGTGCGCGGGGGTACACGGCTCCCGCCCCGGTGGTCAGGAACGCCCGGGGAGAATGCGTCTCCACCGGTGTCTCGCCCCAGGAGGAGTAGGGGGCGAGCTCATCATCGTCGAATGCCAGCCGATGCGCCCGGTATCCGAGGAAGTGTCCCGGGTACTCGCGGTGCGCGCGGACCAGGCCCTCCAGCCACGTGCGCGGGTAGAGGATGTCGTCGTCTGCCGTGACGATCGGTGTCTCCGAGGGACCCGTCTGCTCCAGTACGGGGAAGTATTTCTTGTGCGAGCGGTAGTCAGGGGTGGCAGCGATCTCCAGTCCACGGCTGCGCAGCCGGCCGAGCATGGGGTTCTCCTGGACCGCCCGTTCCGGATCGTCCACCCAGAGGATCATCCGGGCCGGCAGGACCGAGCCGGACGCCAGCGATTCCAGCGTGTGGCCGACCACGGCCATCCGTGGCCCGTAGGAGGTCAGCGAGACGGTGACCGGGGCCGCACCGGTGACCGGGGCCTTCGAGAACCGGTTCCGTGCCCGGAGGGAGAGGATGCGGGATCCCTTCTGGGCGACGCGCAAGGGGCGGGGGGCGGTCGAGTCCATGTTCATGCTGCGGAGTCCTTTCGGCGGAGGCGTGGAGGTCAGCGGCGGAAGAGCCGGGTGAGCATCGAACGGATGAGACGGACGTCCTCGGAGCGGATCCCATAGAACCCCCTGGCCGGGATGCCGAACACCCGACGCAGCCAGACAATGTTCATGCTGCCCGAGACGAAGGCTCCCGCCAGCGTGGACAGCGCGGCACCGATCACGCCCCACGTGCCGACCGTCACAAGGAAGATCAGCAGATTGACGCAGGCTCCCACCGCCATGCTGATGCTGCGCAGGCCGGGACGGCCGCGCGCGCCCAGCCCGGCCCCGGCCACGGATCCGGACGTGCCGACGACCGTCGCGAGCAGGAGGATCACGGCCGCGGTCCAGGCATCGGCGAAGCCCGGGCCGAAGAGCGGGGGGATCCACCAGTGCATCGTGGCGCCCAGAGCGAATGCGGCGAGCGCCGACCCCGCGACCGCGAGCCTGCTCGCCTGCTGGAGCCGCTTCGCCTGAGTCTGGGGGTCGGACTCCGCGGAATCCGCCGCGAACACCACATTGCGCACAGCGGTGGAGACGACGGTCGGCACCTCACCGATGGAGGCGGCCACAGCGTACAGGCCGAGTTCGGCCTCATTCGACAGCGGCACCATCAGCACTTGGTCCACCCGTGTGAGGATGATGCCTGACAGGGACCCCAGCCAGATCTTCAACCCGAATCCGAGGACGGCGCGCTGTGAGGGTGTTTCTGCGGAGGGAGCGGAAGGCGTCTTCAGCACGCGAATGGTCAGGGGTAGGTAGACCAGTCCGCACAGCATCGGAATCAGGGCGATGGTCAAGGCGGCCGAGAGGACTGTCAGGTGGCCGGTCAGCCAGAGGAGGACCAGGGTCACGGCGCGCGCGATGGCCGTGAGCCAAGACTCCCATGCGACCAGGCCCCACTGGTGCCGCCCTGAGGCGATCGCTCTCGGCACCAGCCGTACGAGGGTCGGCGCCACCAGGGCTGCTGTGAGGCGGATGATGACCGTGAGCTCCGGGTTTCCGTCCGCCAGCCACGGCGCCATGAACCAGGTCCCGATGCCGCCGAGCACGCCCAGCCCTGCGATGACTGTTGCCGACTGGATGAGCAGCGTACGTTCGGATCCGGGGTATCGGGCGACGTGATGGGTCACCGACTCCTGCAGCCCGAAGGTCAGCACGGCGCTGAGGAACAGCAGTGTGGCGGTGCCGGCCGCCACCTCGCCGCGACCGGTCACACCGAGCCCATGCGCCAGGACGGGTGCGGTGACGAGAGCCAGCAGCGGTGGCATCGCGAGGGAGACGATCTGCACGACGATGTTGCGGCCCATGCCGCGGCGCGCCGCCTCGACTCCCCGCGCGGCCTTGTCACCGACGGCCATCGGACCCTCCGCTCGTGGTCGTCCGGGCTCGACGGTAGGCGCGGAAGTCCCGGAGCATGGCGGGGGCGGTGCGCAGTCCGCGGCGCAGGCGTGACAGGCGAGCACGCCACAACTGGGCGCGGCCGGCTGTCTCGAGACCGAGGTCCTGGGAAGCCATGGCAGTCCGGCTCGGAGCCAGGGCATCCGCCAGCATCCTCAGGCGTTCGCGTCCGCTCGCCTCAACCAGGCGGACGAGTCGTAGCGTGGCGGGTACACGGGCATGCGTGTACAGCAGCCATTCACGGTCAGGGGGCGGAACGTCCGCCTCGACCGGGCCGAGGCCGAGCTCCTGCAGCAGGGGGAGGAGAGCAGAGGTGGCGGAGAGGGCCTCTGCCGCCTCCAGCAGGTGCGACCGCAGCTCGGGATCCTGCACGAGCACCTGGACGAGGTGCTGTCGATGCCGCTGGCACCGCTCGTCCCAGGGCTCACGCAACGCCGTGAGTCCGATGATGACGGCGTGTTCGGGGCGGCGCGGAACCGGCACGGGCCAATGAGCCACCTCGACCGTCTCCCGGGACTGCCACAGATGGGCGAACGCGTCTGCGGACGCTGCGGGGTCGATTCCGGGATAGCGCGTATGGACGTCCAGGTCGCACGGCCAGTCATCATGGAGCAGGGTGACCGAGTGATGCGGAAAGACCTTGAGTTGATCGTCCTCCGGCCGCCGCCGCCATCCGAGCCGCCGCAGCTCTCCTTCCAGCGCCGCCAGCTCTTGCGGCTCGATCAGGAGGTCCACATCGGATGGCTGGCCGACGGGACGCAGACCCTGGACCATGGCCGCCTCACCTTTGAGGAGCAGCGCCCGGGCTCCCACTCGGTCCGCTGACTCCACGGCCAGCGCCGCGGCCAGGCCTACAGCGTCGCGCAGTGGCAGCACCGCTCGGTGCGTCGCGCCCCTGGCGCCCGCGCCGTCGGTCATTCCCGGGTGGAGCCGGCGTTCCGGCTGGTGACGTCGAAGTCCTGGTCCGGGGTCGCCGAGGACGAGTAGTAGGACTTCCCGTAGTAGCCGTAGTATCCGGCCTCCTTGCCGCGCGTGGGGACGCGGTTGAGGACCGTGCCGAGCACGTCGCCGTTGACCTTCTCGAGGTTGCCCAGGGACTTGGCCAGCTCGTCACGGGTCGTCCGCCCGGCGGTCACCACGAGGACGCAGCCGTCGTACTTGGCGGCGAGGATTGCGGCGTCCGTCACGGGCAGCAGCGGTGGTGCGTCAACGATGACCATGTGGTCCTGAGCGAGCGAACGCAGGATGGCTTCCAAGCGGTCGGAGCCGAGGATCTCGGACGGATTCGGCGGAACCGGGCCCGAGGCGAGGACCGTGAGGTTCTCGACCTCGGAGACCGGCTGGAGGACGTCGTCCACCTGGGCGTTGCCCACCACGGCGTTGGTCAGGCCCACGGAGCCCTCCACGTGGAAGGAGCCCGCCACGGTCGGACGGCGCAGATCGGCATCCACGAGCACTGTGGGCACGTCCGACTGTGCCAGCGTGATGGCGGCATTCGCCGCCACGGTCGACTTGCCCTCGGCGGGAGCCGCGGACGTGACCACGATGATGCGTGGCGGGTTGTCCGGGCGCAGGAACTGGAGGTTGGTCCGCAGCTCCTTGAAGGCCTCCACGACGTGGAAATCGTCCCGGCCGGTGTGACCCGTCAGTTCCAGCAGTGCCGAGCGGCTCTCCACCTCTGCATTCGAGTCCTTCGACTGCGTTCGGTTCCTCTGCGCGCGGCGGCCCAGACCTGCCATGGCGGGGATGGTCCCGAGGACGGTGAGGCCGAAGGTCTCCTCCAGGACCTTCACACCTCGGATGCGACGGTCGTTCAACGACCGCAGAGCCGCCACGCCGAGGCCGACGACCAGTCCGACCAGAGCGCCGAGGGCCAGCGCCATCCGCACGTTCGGGGTGTGCGGGGTTTGCGGCTGTGTGGCCTGCACCAGCGGAAGGACCTTCACGATGGACTGTGCCGAGGACTCTTCGGACTGCTCGACGCCGGGCAGGGTCTGGTTCTCGATGTTCGAGACTTCCTCTGCCAGGGAGGAGACCCAGGAGTCGGCCAGCGCGCGGGCTGCGTCAGGGGAGTCCTGGACAACGCTCAGGCGCACCTCGGCGGTGTCTGGCGGAACGGTGGCCGTGACCGCGCCGGACGCGGCTTCGGGGCTGATGTCCAGGCCGGCCTGCTTCACGGCCCCCTCGGCGACTGCGCGAGAGGTGGCCAGTTCTTGATACTGGGTGGCCTTCGACTTGGCGAGGTTGTCCGCAGTCAGAGCGATGCCGAGGTTCTCATTCACCCCGGCGGTCACCACGGCCGAAGCATGCGACTGGTACGTCCGCGGCTGCGTGAGCGTCCACAGGGACGCGAGGAGAACGCCCAGAGCGACACAGCCGACCACGATCAGCCAATGGTCGCGAAGGACCCGCAAGAGGTCTCGAGGACTGAAGTTCGAGCGCTCGTCCTGTGGTGCGCTGGTCTCTGCCATGTGGGCCCTTCGCTGATGGGGGACTGGATGTCTTCGGTTCCCTCGGGGGGGCACGGAGCCTCGCCCGAGATCTCTCAGGCCATGCTAGACGATGTCATGCTCTCCCCCGCCTCGGTTCGGGGCGGGTGGCCGCGGGCCTTATCCGTCGGGGTGCAGATCGTGGTCGGTTCGTGGAGGGACGGTGACGATCAGCCCGCACTGGAGGAGCGTCCCGGCGCAGGCGAGCACGAGTGGCTCCATGTCCTCAGCCGTGTCTTCGGCAGGAGCCTCGAGCGCGAAGCGGGAGACAAGCAGGCGTACTGTGGTCGGCTCGACAGCAGCCTGCCACAGGGCCGACGCCGCGGCGCTGAGCCGGACCGCCTGACTGTGGCCGGGCGGAAGCGCATATACCTCGCGGGTCGTAGGGTCCTGGGTCCATGGTCGGCGGACGGCGCGGATGCAGGTGTCCGGAGTCAGCGGACGATGCTGGTTTCCGGTCACTGCGGCCCCTCGCCCCGCCGCCACTGGCCGGAGCCGGGCCGGGCCCACAGCCCGAGCCGCTGGCGGCGGTCCAGGGTGCGGTCCACGCCGCGCGGGCCGGAGGGGCGGTGCTGCTCGCGGCCCCCGCGCTCGCTCTCCACCGGGGGAGTGCCGGCCTGCAGCTGGTGGATGACGGCGGTCAGCGCGGCCATCTCCTCCGGCTCCAGGTGGGCGCCGGAGATCTGCACGGCCTCCTGCGTCTCCTCGGCGGCGGTGGTGTCCGCGTCGAAGCGCTCCGGGTTCTGCTCGGTGCTCACAGCGGCATGTTCCCGTGCTTCTTGGCGGGCCGGGCTTCGCGCTTGTGCAGGGTGGCCCGCAGCGCCTTGAGCAGGTTCACGCGGGTGTGGGACGGCGGGATGACGGCGTCCACGTAGCCGAGCTCGGCGGCCTGGTACGGATTGAGCAGCTCGGCCTCGTAGTCCTGCACCAGCTGGGCGCGCGTGGCCTCCACGTCCTCGCCCGCCTCGGCCGCGGCGGCCAGGTCCCTGCGGTAGAGGATGTTGACGGCGCCCTGCGGGCCCATCACGCCGATCTGCGCGGACGGCCACGCCAGGTTCAGGTCCGCGCCGAGCTTCTTAGAGCCCATCACGATGTACGCGCCGCCGAAGGCCTTGCGGGTGATCACGGTCAGCTTCGGCACGGTGGCCTCGGCGTAGGCGAAGATCAGCTTCGCGCCGCGGCGGATGATGCCGTTGAACTCCTGGTCCGTGCCGGGCAGGAAGCCGGGGACGTCCACGAAGGTGAGGATGGGGATGTTGAAGGCGTCGCAGAACCGGACGAAACGGGCGGCCTTCTCCGAGGCGGCGATGTCCAGGGTGCCGGCGAACTGCATCGGCTGGTTGGCCACCACGCCCACGGACATGCCGTCCATGCGCGCCAGACCGGTGATCACGTTCGGCGCGTACAGCTCCTGCAGCTGCAGGATGTGGCCGTCGTCCACCACGGAGCCGATCACGTCCAGCATGTCGTACGGCTGGTTGGCCGAGTCCGGGACGAGGGTGTCCAGCTCCTCGTCCTCCTCGGTGACCTCCAGGTCCGCCGGGGCCGGGAAGACGGGGGCCTCGGCGAGGTTGTTCGACGGCAGGAACTCGAGCAGCTCCTGCACGTAGGAGATGGCGTCCTCCTCGGACTCGGCCATGTAGTGGGCGGTGCCGGAGGTGGTGGAGTGCGAGTGCGCGCCGCCGAGGGTCTCCATGTCCACGTCCTCGCCGGTGACGGTCTTGATGACGTCCGGGCCGGTGATGAACATGTGGGAGGTCTTGTCCACCATGACCACCACGTCCGTCAGGGCGGGGGAGTAGGCGGCGCCGCCGGCGGAGGGGCCCATGATCAGGGAGATCTGCGGGACCACGCCGGAGGCGAGCACGTTGGCGCGGAAGATGTCCGCGAACTGGGCCAGGGACGCCACGCCCTCCTGGATGCGGGCGCCGCCGCCGTCCAGGATGCCGACCACGGGGCAGCCGTTGCGGGCGGCGAACTGCTGGACCTTCACGATCTTCTGGCCGTTGCGCTCGGACAGCGAGCCGCCGAACACGGTGAAGTCCTGCGAGTACACGGCCACTTGGCGGCCGTCCACGGTGCCGAAGCCTGCCACCACGCCGTCGCCGGCCGGATGCTTGGCGTCCATGCCGAACGCGGTGGTGCGGTGCACGGCCAGGGCGTCGAGCTCTACGAACGAGCCCTCGTCCAGCAGCATCTCGATGCGCTCGCGGGCGGTGCCCTTGCCGCGGGAGTGCTGGCGCTCGACGGCGGCCTCCCCGCTGGGGGCCTGCGTCTTCTCGAGGCGCTGATGCAGGTCCTCGAGGCGGCCGGCCGTGGTGGTCAGGTCCGGTGAGGTCACGGATGCTCTCCTTGCGACGGTGCGTTCTCGTGCGTCCTGCGGCGGATTGCAGGGTTCGGACAATCCCTCCTGGTCCAGAAGGCTGGCCGGAACTGCCGCAATTCGCCAGTCTAGGCACGCGCCGCGTCGTCAGCGGCTTGGAGGAAACCTCCAAAACACCGGCCGGGCTCTGCAGGAGCCGTGCAGGGCACTGCGGTATAGGTAGGAGTCATGACCGAGATGATCTGGCTCGAGACCGTGGACTCCACGCAGGACGAGCTGCTGCGCAGGCTCGCCCCCGGCGGCCCCGGGCTTCCCGACGGCGGCGCCCTCGCCACGGCGGACCAGCGCGCCGGCCGTGGGCGTCAGGGGCGTACGTGGACGACTCCGCCCGGCACGGCCCTCGCCCTGACCGTCCACCTGACCCCGGCGGCCTGGCGGCCGCCGGTCGGCGTGCAGCACTACTCCTGGCTCTCGCTCGTGGTGGCCTCTGCGGTGGTGGACGTCGTCCGGGAGCTTGGTGTCCCGGCCCACCTGAAGTGGCCCAACGACGTGCTGGTGGCCGACGGCCGCAAGCTGTGCGGCGTGCTCGCCGCGGTCACCCCCGGCGGGGGCGTGGCCGTCGGCATGGGCGTGAACGTGGACCACCGCGCCGGTGTCCCCGTGGAGACCGCCACCGCACTCTCGGACTGGATGCCTGCCGAGGAGCTTCCCGCCCCCCGGGACCTGGCCGCCCGCATCCGCGCGGCGGTCCTGGACCGGGTCCGCGGCTGGGCCGGCGCCCTGCCCGCCGACGGCGGGGTGGTGGACGGCACGCACGGGTGCGTGGCCGGCGTCGTGGACCATCTGTCCACACTGGGACGGCAGGTGCGGGCCGAGCTGCCCGGTGGAGAGGTGCTCGAAGGTGAGGCCATCGGACTCGGCCCCGGCGGGACCCTGCGTGTGGCATCCGCCACGGGGGGCCATGAGAAGATGGCGGTGCGTGAGATCAGCGCAGGGGACGTGGTCCACCTGCGCGGAGACGTCCGCCGTGTGCACTGACCGCCGCCTGGCGGCGTGCCCGCCCGCGCAGACATGAAGGAGGGGCGATGCGACTCGAGGAGAACGAGCACGTCGTGATCCGCACGCGCGCCCACCCGCGCCAGCTGCTCGGCGCCGGCGCCGTCCTGGTCCTCACCGCCGCCGCCCTGGCCTTCGTGGTGGGCTGGCTGGAACGGCCGGACCTTGCCGCGCCCCTGGCGCAGTACGTGACGCCGCTGCGTGCGGCCGCCATGGTGATCGCCGCCCTCGTGGTGCTGCTGGGGACCGTCCGCCCGCTGTGGCGGTGGGCCACTCGCACCGTGGTGCTCACCTCGGACCGTCTGGTGCAGTCCGGCCCCCTCGGAGGCGGGGAGCGGTCCATGCCGCTGCTGAGCATCGCCGCCGTGGAGCAGCGCCGCCGCGGCTCCGGCGCCGGGGACCTGCACGTCACCTTCCAGGATGCCTTCCAGCAGGTCTACTGGCGCCTGACGAACGTCCCGGAGATCGAGCGCTTCGAGGCCGCCATGGCGGACGAGACCGTCTCTGCCCGCCGCCGGAGCGAGCGCGCCTGGGCCGCCGTCCCGCGCCACGCCGCCGGAACGCACACCGGAAGGTGGGGCCGGTGACCGACCACATGCCGCGCGACCGCGACGCGCTCCCGCAGAACCCCGGCTGGACCACCGCCATGCGAACCCTGGACGCCGGGCTCGTGGTGGGCCCGCGCAGGTACACCCGCGAGGAGGCCGCCGAGCGGCTCGGCATACCCGCCGAGTCCGCCCGCCCCATCTGGCAGTCCCTGGGCTTCTCCCACGTGCCCGACGGCGAGAAGGTCTTCACGGCCGCGGACCTCGAGTCCTTCGAAGTCATCCTGTCCCTCGTCCGCCGCGGCGTGCTCACCGAGGCCACCGCAGGCTCCCTGGCCCGCTCGATCGGCCAGATGACGGACCGCATGGTGGTGTGGCAGATCGAGGCCCTCGTGGAGGACCGCGTGGCCTCCGGGATGTCCGACCCGGAGGCCCGCCGCGAGGTGGTGGACATGCTCCCGGAGCTCATCACCCCGCTGGAGAAGGTCATGCAGACCGTCTACCGGCGCCAGCTGAACAACGCCGTCCAGCGCCTCACGGTCAACGTGGAAGCCGGGCTGGCCGCCTCCGAGCGGGGCCGTGACGGCTCCGAGGACGACGCCCCGCTCCCGCTGGCCCGCGCCGTCGGCTTCGCGGACATGGTCTCCTACACTTCCATGTCCCGGACCATGGACGAGCGCACCCTGGCCCGCATGGTCCAGCGCTTCGAGGCCCGGGCCGCGGACATCATCACGGCCGAAGGCGGCTGGCTGGTCAAGACCATCGGAGACGAGGTCCTCTTCAACGCCGAGACCCCCGAGGTCGGCGCAAGGATCGCCCTGCACCTGGCCCGCGCCATGTCCGAGGACCCGGTGCTCCCGGCGGCCCGCGTGGCCCTCACCTGGGGGCGCGTGCTCTCCCGCCTCGGAGACATCTACGGCCCCACCGTGAACCTGGCCGCACGGCTGACGGTGCTGGCCGATCCGGGGACCGTCCTGGTGGACTCCCTCACCGCCGCCGCCCTGGCCCGGGACGACCGCTTCGTCCTGGTCCCGCAGCCGCCGCAGATCGTGCGCGGCTTCGGGGAGATCCGACCCTCCATGCTGCTGGCCGCGTCCGCCGACGGCCTCGACTTCGACCGATGAGGATGCATGACCGACTCCACTGACCAGACGTCTCCGCAGCATCCGCTGGTGGCCGCCCGCACGGACGTCGGCGCCGTCCGCGAGCTCAACGAAGACTCCTACACCGTGCTCACCGATCCCGTGTTCCTGGCCGCCGTCGCGGACGGCATGGGCGGCCATGCCGCCGGCGAGGTGGCCTCCGCCGCCGCCGTGCGTGCCCTCGACGACGGCCTCGCACGCCTGGTCCAGGCCGAGGGCGGCCCCTCCCTCGAGGGCCTCGGCGAGCTCGTGCACGCCGCCCACCAGGCGGTGCTCGAGCAGGGTCCGGACGGCTCCGGCACCACCCTCACCCTGCTGGCCGCTCTCGACCCCGCGGAGGGGCGCTGGGCCGTGGCCAACGTCGGCGACTCCCGCGTCTACCGCCGCCCGGCGGGCTCCGCGGTGCTGCAGCAGCTCACGGTGGACCACTCCGCCGTGCAGATGCTCGTGGACGCCGGCGAGCTCACACCGGATGAGGCCCGCGTGCACCCGCGCCGCAACGTCATCACCCGAGCCCTCGGCACCACCGAGCAGCTCGTCGTGGACGTGGGCGAGGTCCACGCCGTGCCCGGAGACCGCTTCCTGCTCTGCTCGGACGGCCTGACCGGCGAGCTGCTGGACGAGGAGGTCCTCGCCCTGCTCGAGGACAACACGGACCCACAGTCCGCCGTGGACGCCCTCGTCCAGGCCGCCCTCTGGCGCGGCGGCCGGGACAACGTCACCGTGGTGCTCGTGCAGATCCCCGAGGACGCTGAGGCCGCCGCAGAGGCGGAGCCGACCGCCGGCTGAGCAGGGCGCCGCCGGCGGTGTCCGCCCCGCCCGTTCACTAGGCTGGGGCCGTGACTGCCCAGAAGGATCCCCACGCCGAGTCCGCCGTGCCCGCCGACACCGCCGCCGAGGCGCATGTATCGGACGCCGAGGACACCCCGCAGGCCTCCCTGCGCGAGGAGTACCAGGAGCTGGTGGAGCAGGTGCGCGCCGCCCGCACCGCCTACTACCAGAAGGACGCCCCCGAGCTCTCCGACGCCGAGTACGACCGGCTCTACCGGCGCCTCGAGGACCTCGAGACCCTCCACCCGGAGATCGTGGCCAACGACTCGCCGACCCAGGAGGTCGGCGGCGAGGCCTCCGAGGCCTTCGCCCCCGTCACCCACGGCGCCCGCATGTACTCCCTCGAGGACCTCTTCTCCGAGAGCGAGCTCGAGGTCTGGTTCCGCCGCACCGCCGAGGCTGTGGCGGCCGCCCGCCCCGGTGCCGAGCCGCGCTGGCTCGTGGAGGTCAAGATCGACGGGCTCGCCGTCAACCTGCGCTACCAGAACGGCGTGCTCACCCGGGCCGCCACCCGCGGCGACGGCGTGACCGGCGAGGACGTCACTCACAACGTCCGCACCATCGGCTCCATCCCGCAGCGCCTGGAGGGCGAGGACTGGCCGGAGGACCTCGAGGTCCGCGGCGAGGTCTTCATGTCCTCCGCGGACTTCCGCGCTCTCAACGACTCCCGCGCCGAGGACGGCAAGGCCCCCTTCGCCAACCCGCGCAACGCCGCCGCCGGCTCGCTGCGCCAGAAGGACCCCAAGGTCACCGCCGCCCGCCCGCTGAGCATGTTCGTCCACGGCATCGGCGCCCACTCCGGCCTGGACCTGTCCAGCCAGGGCGAGACCTATGAGGCGCTCGCCGGCTGGGGTCTGCCCACCAGCCCGTACACCCGTACCGTGACCGGGCTCGGGGACACGGCACTGCAGGGCATCCTCGAGGTCATCGCCGAGTACGGCCGGCGCCGCCACGAGCTGGTGCATGAGATCGACGGCATCGTGGTGAAGGCGGACGACTTCGCGGACCAGCGGGCCCTGGGCCACACCTCCCGCGTGCCCCGCTGGGCCGCCGCCTACAAGTACCCGCCGGAGGAGGTCCACACGAAGCTGCTGGACATCCAGGTCTCCGTGGGCCGCACCGGGCGGGTGACCCCGTACGCGGTGATGGAGCCGGCCACGGTTGCCGGGTCCACCGTCTCCATGGCCACCCTGCACAACCAGGACGTGGTCAAGGCCAAGGGCGTGCTCATCGGGGACACGGTGGTGCTGCGCAAGGCCGGCGACGTCATCCCCGAGGTGGTTGGCCCCGTGCTGCCGCTCCGTGAGAAGGCCGAGGCCGCCGGCGAGGAGCTGCGCGAGTTCGTCATGCCCGCCGAGTGCCCGTCCTGCGGCACCGCCCTGGCCCCGGCCAAGGAGGGGGACGTGGACCTGCGCTGCCCGAACTCGCTGACCTGCCCGGCCCAGCTGGCCGGCCGCATGGAGCACCTGGCATTCCGCGGCGCGTTCGACGTGGAGGCGCTCGGCGAGGAGGCCGCCGTCTGGCTCACCACCGGTCCCGGCCCGGACCCGGCAGGGCAGGAGGGCGTGGTCACCCCGGAGGGCGCCGGCGTGCTCACCTCCACCGCCCAGGTCTTCGACCTCGCCACCGGGACCCCGGAGGAGATCACCGGACCGCGCGGCGAGGACGGCCTGACGGACCTGCAGCGCTCGCTCGGCGACGTCCGGGTCTGGCGGGAGAAGCGCACCAAGGTGGACGGGAAGTTCGTGCCGTCCGGCGTGTGGGAGCTCAAGCCGGCGTTCTTCACCCAGGGCTCCGCGAAGAAGCCGTCCGCGCCGACCGCCAACACCCTGCGCCTGTTCGAGGAGCTTCAGAAGGCCAAGTCCCAGCCGCTGTGGCGGGTGCTCGTGGCGCTGTCCATCCGGCACGTCGGCCCCACCGCCGCCCGCTCCCTGGCCGTGGCCTTCGGCTCCATGGACGCGCTGCGCGAGGTGGCGGAGGCGAAGGACGTCGAGCGCCTGTCCGAGACGGACGGCGTCGGACCGATCATCGCCGAGGCGGTGGTGGAGTGGTTCGCCGTGCCGGAGCACGTGGCGATCGTGGAGGCATGGGCCGCCGCCGGTGTGCGCATGGAGGACGAGCAGGACGAGTCCACCCCGCGCACCCTGGAGGGAGTGACCGTGGTGGTCACCGGCACCCTGGAGGACTTCAGCCGCGACTCTGCCAAGGAGGCCATCCTGGTCCGCGGCGGCAAGGCCTCCGGCTCGGTGTCCAAGAAGACCCACTTCCTGGTGGCCGGCGCCTCCGCCGGCTCCAAGCTGGACAAGGCCGAGTCCCTCGGCGTCCCCGTGCTGGACGAGGACGGCTTCAAGCGCCTGCTCGCCGAAGGACCCGAGGCCTTCGCCGAGGAGGGCGCCGACGCCGACGAGGGCGCTGACGCCAAGGAGGCCGCTGCGTCCGAGGGTGCGGAGGAGGACAGGTGAGCGCCGCCGTCACCCCCGCCGGACTGCTCGCCGTCGCCCGGGCCGCCGCCCGTGCCGGCGCCGCCGTGCTCAACGAGCGCTGGACCGCCGCACACCCGGCGACCCCGCTGACCGCGGCCTCACTGGGCGCGGAGACGAAGTCCTCCGGCTCGGACTGGGTCACCGACTTCGACCGCCGCGCCGAGGATGCCGTGCGCGCGGTGATCTCGGGCTACCGGCCGCAGGACGAGATCACCGGTGAGGAGTACGGGGCCACGGTCCCGGACGATCCCACCGGGTACCGCTGGTCCATCGACCCGCTGGACGGCACCACCAACTTCATCCGCGGCATCCCCCAGTTCTGCACGTCCGTGGCGGTCTGGGGGCCGGACGGCCACGGGGAGGGGCGCTGGCTGGCGGGGACCGTCGTCGCCCCGGCGCTCGGCCGCACCTGGTACGCGCACGCCGGCGGCGGCGCGCACTCCACCGTGGACGCGACGACGGCCGCCTCCGCCCGCGAGGACCGTGACGCTCCCGTGCGGCTCACCGGCCCCGTGCCGGGCCGCTCGGGGCGGCTGATCGCCACCGGCTTCGGCTACGACGCCGAACGCCGCGCCCGCCAGGTCCAGGCGCTCGCCGCGGTGTTCGCAGAGTTCGGGGACGTCCGCCGCATCGGCTCGGCCGCCCTGGACCTGTGCATGGTCGCGGACGGCACCCTGGACGCCTACGCGGAGTACGGCACCCAGGAGTACGACTGGGCGGCCGGTGCCCTGATCGCCGAGGAGGCCGGCGTGCCCGTGGTGCGCCCGGCCCACCCCGACGGCGACGCCCACCCGGACTGGATGCTGGCCGGGCACGTCGGCCGGGTCGAGGACTCCCTGCGGACGGCGATGGCATGAGGAGACTGTTCGGACAGCCCTGGTACTACCCGGTGGTCTTCACCTGCTTCGGCCTGGCCTTCGCGGGCTGGGGCGCGGTCGACGGCAACATCTGGCTCGTGATCCCCGGACTGCTGATCGCCGCCTTCGGCGTCTGGTACTGGCCGGCCATGAAGGTCTCCTCCCGTCCGGCCTCCGGCGTCGAGGAACATGTGGCGAACGGGGGAGTGGTGCTCTACTGGCGCCCCGGCTGCCAGTTCTGCCTCAAGCTCATCCGGAGCCTGAGCGCACAGGAGCGGGACACCGCCTACTGGGTCAACATCTGGACCGACGAGCAGGGCCGCGCCCAGCTCTGGGAGGCCCACGAACGCCGCACCGGCGTGCTCGAGGGCCGGCCGGACGAGACCGTCCCCACCGCCGTCAGCCGCCGCCAGGCGGTGGTGGTCACCGGTGAGAAGAACATCGCACGCCTGCGCCAGATGCTGCAGGCGGCCGCACGGAGGAGGGGCGCATGAGCGCAGACGAGCAGCAGGCCACGCCGACTACGTCCACCGGGGGAGCGGACAACGAAGGGCGGACGGCCGTCGTCGTGCGTCCGATCACCGAGGCGGACTACGCCTGTGTGGCGGAGCTGACCGAGCAGGCCTACGTCCAGGGCGGGCACGTGAAGCCGGACGACGCCTACCTGCCCAAGCTCCGCGACGTGGCCACCCGCGCCGCCGAGGCCGAGGTGCTCGTGGCCGAGGTCCCCGTGGACGGCCGGCCCCGCGTGGCCGGCTCCGTGGTGCTCGCCCCGCACGGCCACCCCTGGGCCGAGGTCGCCTACGAGGACGAGTTCGAGTTCCGCATGCTCGCCGTGCACCCGGACCTGCACCGCCGCGGTGTGGCCCGAGCCCTGGTGGAGGCCGTGATCGAGCGGGCGAGGCAGACTGAGGGCGTGCGCGCCGTGGTGCTGTCCACGGTGCTCTCCATGCGTGGGGCACAGCGGCTCTACACCGCCTACGGATTCGAGCACGTGCCGAGCCGGGACTGGATGCTCTCCGAGGTCATCCCCGGGATCCCGCCGGAGGAGGACAAGGGACCGTTCCCTGTGTTCAGGCTGGACTTGACCTGATACAGTCACGTCCGAGCGGCAGTGCCGCCTCATCTGAAGGCCGCTGTGCTCCTTCCTTGAGGCGTCCACAGTCCACTCTGAGGCGGTCGACTCCTGTCATGCCGCTACGCACGTCATCCCCCGAATCCGTGTGCTCTCCTCCTGCCCAGATCCTGCCCAGACCAGGACGGCTCTGGACTGTCGGCGGCACGCTGAAAGGACAGCCAGTGGCACGCATCGCCATCATCGGCTCCGGCTACGGCGGCGCGGTCGCCGCCCGCCATCTGACCCGTCGCGGCATGGCCGTCGACCTGATCGAGATGGGCGTGGACTGGGACACCATGGCCCCCATGTCCAACGGCCGCATCTTCACCGGCATGGCCTCCCCGAACGAGCGCTCCATGTGGTTCAAGAGCCGCACGGACATGCCCTTCGCCTACCTCGGCGGCCTCGACCTCATCAACCGCCGCATCGGCCAGGCCGCAGGCGTGCTGGACATCGAGTACTTCGACCAGATGAAGGTCTACGTCGGCCGTGGCGTGGGCGGCGGATCGCTGGTCAACGGGGGCATGGCCGTGACCCCGAGCAGCAGCTACTTCTCCAAGGTCCTGCCGCAGGTCGATGCGGAGGAGATGTTCGGCACCTACTTCCCGCGCGCGAACGCATCCCTGAAGGTGGCCCGGCCGCCGAAGGACATCATCGGCACCGCCGAGTACTACCAGTTCGCCCGCACCGCGGCCCGTCACGCCAAGCGTGCCGGCTTCGAGGTGGTGGACGTGCCCAACGTGTACGACTGGGACCACATGCGCCGCGAGCACTCCGGCTATGGGGGTGCTCAGCGTTCCGCGCTCGCCCAGGAGGTCATCTTCGGCAACAACTACGGCAAGCGCTCCCTGCCGAAGACCATCCTTGCGGAGGCCCGGGCCACCGGCCTGGTCAACCTGATCCAGATGACCGAGGTGACCCGTCTGGTGTCCGACGGCGACGGCTACCGCCTCTCCCTGAAGACGATCGACTTCAAGGGTGCAGTCCTCTCCCAGCGTGAGGTGAGGTATGACAAGGTCGTCCTCGCCGCAGGCTCGCTGGGCACCTCTCGGCTCGTCTGCCGAGCCCAGTCCGACGGGGATGTCCCCGGCCTGGACTCCAATGAGGCGATCGGCCAGAAGTGGGGGCCCAACGGCAACACGATGCTGGCCATCCGGCACCGGGACCGCACCAACGTGTTGCAGGCGGGCATGCCGGCCCTCGGCATCCGCAACTGGAACGACTCGCCGTCGTCCGTGTTCGCGGAGATCGCGCCGTTCCCCACGTCCATGGAGCTGAACACCAGCGTCTACCTGGCCATCACCGGCAACGAGAACCTCGCCGAGCTGCGCTGGGACGCCCAGCGTGGACTGGTCAACACGTGGACCGCCTCGCATTCGGCGCCGTCCGTGGCCTCCACCAAGGCGATGTTCGACAAGGTCCTCGCCGTCGTCCCGGGGGCCACCTATCGGACGGACCTGTTCGAGAAGCAGAAGCAGTTCACGGACTACTTCTCCTACCATCCGCTCGGCGGCATGGTGATCGGCGAGGCGACAGACCTCAACGGCGAGGTCAAGGGGGCGCCCAACCTCTTCGTCGTGGACGGCTCGCTCATCCCGGGACGCATCGGCGTCAACCCCTTCGTCACCATCACCGCCCTCGCGGAGCGGAACATGGATCGTCTGGCCTCCGCGGGCCGGCTCTGAGCCCGGGTGCAGGAAAAGAGAAGAAGTCGCATGAACGAGATGACCCCCACCACCGCTTCGCAGTCCCTCCGGACGTCCCGGCGCACCGTTCTCACCGCCTCGGCCTGGAGCGCCGGTGCCGTGGCCCTCGCAACATCTGCCCCGGCCGCTGCAGCCTCCACCGTACCGGTCGGTCCCACGGACCTGTCCGTCGAGCTGCTGGACCCCACCACGGACCCGGACACCTGGGCCTACGTGACGGATCAGCCCGTCTACGCGTTCGGCAGCACCTCGACCGAGCGGTTCAGGGCCTCGGCGCCGTCGGCCATGGTGATCACCAACCTGGGTCCGAACGCGGCCGAGAATCCTGCAGGCACGCTCGACACCAGGATGATGAACTACGACTACGACGCCGCGTCGTCCACGCTGAACTACACGCTTGTCGACTCCCCGATGGCTGAGGTGCAGTTCTCCCCCTCGGGCACCGCGGCGCGCAGCTGGACGTGGACGTACCTCGGCACCCTGGCGCCGGGCGAGTCGGTCAGCATCCCCCTGCGCTACACCGTGGGGTCCGGTCTCGGCTCGATCCTGACCGCCGCCTTCTCCCAGTACCGGTACAACCTGTTCATGTCCGCCACGGTCCAGGACACGGTGAACCAGGAGAACAACCTCTCCGAGAAGGTCGGCTACTTCCCGGGCACCTTCAACTCGAGGCCCGAGTTCTGACGGCCCCTGCAGATGAGGCGTCCGCCGCCTCACATGGTCGAGCACAGAGTGCGACGGGCGGGACACCGGTACGTCTCCCGCCCGTCGCCGCGTCCCCGGCCAAGTGCCGCAGTCGATAGACTCGGGGCAGTATCCGGCGGTCTGCCTTGTAGCGGATCGTGCCGGTCCCCGCACATCCACGACCGAGGAGATCCATGGCTGAGATCACTCGAGACCAGGTGGCCCATCTGGCCCGCCTGGCCCACATCCGGATGAGCGAGCAGGAGCTGGACACCCTGTCCGGCGAGCTCGGCCTCATCCTGGACTCCATCTCCCAGGTGCAGGAGGTGGCCGGCGAGGACGTCGTGCCGACCTCCCACCCGATCCCGCTGACCAACGTCTTCCGCGAGGACGAGCCGCGGGACATGCTGACCCAGGAGCAGGCCCTCGACCAGGCGCCGGACTCCGAGGACGGCCAGTTCAAGGTCCCCGCGATCCTGGACGGAGAGTGAGCACAGCCATGACTGAGAGCTTCGACGTGAACGCCGAGCTGACCGCTGACCAGCTCGTCCGCCTCACCGCCCTGCAGATGGCCGAGCGCCTCGCCGCCGGCACCACCACCTCCGTGGAGCTCGTGCAGGCGCACCTGGACCGGATCGCCGAGTACGACGGCGACCCGCGCTCCGACGCCGCCTCCGACCGCGGCGTGCGCGCCTACCTCCACGTGAACACCGACGAGGCCCTCGCCGTGGCCGCCGAGGTGGACGCGATCCGCGCCGCCGGCGGTGCCGAGGCCGAGGCCCTGCACCCGCTGGCCGGCGTCCCGGTGGCCGTCAAGGACAACATCGTCACCGTGGGCCAGCCCACCACCGCCGCCTCGACGATGCTCGACGGCTGGATGAGCCCGTACGACGCCCACGTGATCGAGCGCATCCGCGCGGCGAAGCTGCCGATCCTCGGCAAGACCAACATGGACGAGTTCGCCATGGGCGGCTCCACCGAGCACTCCGCGTTCGGCATCACCCGCAACCCGTGGGACCTGGACCGCGTGCCCGGCGGCTCCGGCGGCGGCTCCGCCGCGGCCGTGGCGGCATTCCTCGCCCCGTTCGCCCTCGGCTCGGACACCGGCGGCTCCATCCGCGAGCCCGCCGCCTTCACCGGCACCGTCGGCATGAAGCCGACCTACGGCGCCGTGTCCCGCTACGGCGTGATCGCCATGGCCTCCTCCCTGGACCAGGTGGGCCCGGCCGCCCGCACCGTGGCGGACGCCGCGGCGCTGCAGCAGGTCATCGGCGGCCACGACCGCCGCGACTCCACCTCGCTGCCGGATGAGCAGGCCGACTTCGTGGCCGCCGCCGGCAACCGCGACCTCACCGGTGTGAAGGTCGGCGTCATCGCCGACCAGTCCACGGAAGGGTTCGACGCCGGTGTGAAGGCCGCGTTCGACGCGGACGTTCAGGCGCTGCGCGGGGCCGGTGCGGAGATCGTGGAGGTCTCCTGCCCGCACTTCGACGCCGCCCTGGCCGCGTACTACCTGATCATGCCCTCGGAGGCCTCCTCCAACCTGGCCCGCTACGACGGCGTCCGCTACGGCAACCGCGTGGTGCCGGAGGGCGGCGGCACGATCGAGCAGGTCATGGCGGCCACCCGTGAGGCCGGCTTCGGCCCCGAGGTCAAGCGCCGCATCATCCTGGGCACCTACGCCCTGTCCGCCGGCTACTACGACGCCTACTACGGCTCGGCCCAGAAGGTCCGCACCCTGGTGCAGGAGGACTTCGCCGCCGCGTTCGAGAAGGTCGACGTGCTGCTCACCCCGACCGCCCCGACCCCGGCGTTCGAGCTGGGCGCGCAGACCACGGACCCGATGGCGATGTACCTCAACGACATCGCCACCATCCCGGCCAACCTCGCCGGCGTCCCCGGCCTCTCCGTGCCGGGCGGCACCGTGGACGGCCTGCCGTACGGCCTGCAGCTGGTGGCGCCGGCCCGTGAGGACGCCCGCCTGTACTCGGTGGGCGCCGCCGTCGAGGCGCTCCTGGACGAGCGCCGCGGCACCCCCGTCTGGGCCCAGGCCCCGGACCTCGTCAAGGGCGCCGAACGCGCCGCCGCTCCGACCGCAGGAGGCCAGCAGTGAGCTCGAACGACGTGATGGACTTCGGCCAGGCGATGGAGCAGTTCGACCCGGTCCTCGGGTTCGAGGTGCACGTGGAGCTGAACACCAGGTCCAAGATCTTCTCCTCGGCCCCGAACGCCTTCGGCGACGAGCCGAACACCAACGTCACCGCCCTGGACCTCGGTCTGCCGGGCACCCTGCCGGTGGTGAACAAGGAGGTCGTGGAGTACGCGATCCGCCTCGGCGTGGCCCTGAACGCGCAGGTCGCCGAATCCTGCCGCTTCGCCCGGAAGAACTACTTCTACCCGGACACCCCGAAGAACTTCCAGACCTCCCAGTATGACGAGCCGATCGTGTTCGATGGCCACCTGGACGTGGAGCTGGAGGACGGCGAGGTCTTCCGCATCGAGATCGAGCGCGCCCACCTGGAGGACGACGCCGGCAAGCTGACCCACCAGGGCGGCTCCGGCCGCATCCAGGGCGCCTCCGCCTCCCTGGTGGACTACAACCGTGCCGGCGTGCCGCTGATCGAGATCGTCACCCGGCCGATCGTCGGCGCCGGGGACCGCGCCCCGGAGCTGGCCCGCGCCTACGTGACCGCGATCCGCGACATCGTCAAGGCGATCGACATCTCCGACGCGAAGATGGAGCAGGGCAACGTTCGCTGCGACGCCAACGTGTCCCTGATGCCCAAGGGCTCGGACACCTTCGGCACCCGCACCGAGACGAAGAACGTGAACTCCACCCGCGCCGTGCAGCACGCGGTGCAGCACGAGATCCAGCGCCAGGCCGCCCTGCTGGCCGCCGGCGGCACGGTCACCCAGGAGACCCGCCACTGGCACGAGGACACCCGCACCACCACCTCGGGCCGCCCGAAGTCCGACGCGGACGACTACCGCTACTTCCCCGAGCCGGATCTGGTGCCGGTGGTGGTGGACCGCGAGTGGGTCGAGCGCGTCCGCGCCGAGCTGCCCGAGCTGCCGGCCGTGCGCCGCAAGCGCCTCAAGGCGGAGTGGGGCTTCACGGACGAGGAGTTCCGGGACGTGGTCAACGCCGGCGTGGACGGCGAGATCGCCGCGACCGTGGAGGCCGGTGCCACCCCGGCGGCCGCCCGCAAGTGGTGGATGGGCGAGATCGCCCGCCTCGCCAACGCCCGCGAGGTCGAGGTCTCCGCGCTCGGCGTGGAGCCCGGCCACGTGGTGCAGGTCGAGGAGCTGATCGCCGCCAAGACCATCAACGACAAGATCGCCAAGCAGGTCCTCGGACACGTCGCCGACGGCGAGGGCACGCCGAAGCAGATCGTCGAGGCCCGCTCCCTGGCCGTGGTGTCCGACGACGGCGCCCTCACCGAGGCCGTCGACGCCGCCATCGCCGACAACCCGGACGTGGTGGAGAAGATCAAGGGTGGCAAAATGCAGGCCATCGGCGCCCTGATCGGCCCCGTCATGAAGGCCACCCGCGGTCAGGCCGACGCCGGGCGCGTCCGCGAGATCGTCATGGAGCGGGTGGGCTTGCGGTGACCCGTGCGACATTTCTTGGGATGCCTGGAGTCCCGGGGCGGGACCGGCAGCAGGGCACGGCACGTGAGCTCCTGGCCGAGGTCGTCGACCAGGACCTGTGCATCGGCTGCGGTGCCTGCACCGCACTCGCAGGATCGCCCTTGGAGATCCGCATGGACCGGACCGGCCGCTACCGTGCGGCGCCGAAGGACGGCGCGGACCTGGACCACCAGGGCGGATACCTGAGGGTGTGCCCGTTCGCCACGCAATACGATGAGGACCAGCTGGCGGCGGGCTTCCTCGGCGGTGCACGGGACCACCTGCGGCATGACGCTGTGGGGCGGTACGCGGAGACCCTCGCCGGCCACGTGTCTGCAGAGTCGTTCCGTGATGACGGCAGTTCCGGAGGCATGACCTCGTGGTTCCTCCAGCGGCTGCTGGACGCAGACCTCGTCGATGCGGTGCTCCACGTCGGCGCACTTCCTCCAGGGGAACAGGTCACACCGGAGGGAGGCCCCCTGCTCTTCGGCTACGGGGTGTCCTCCTCTAGCGCTGAGGTCCGTGGACGGGCGAAGACCCGGTACTACCCGGTCGAGATGTCCGGGGTCCTCCGCCACGTGCGGGAGAACGAGGGGCGGTACGCCGTCGTCGGTCTGCCGTGCTACATCAAGGCCGTCCGCCTGCTCCAAGCCGAGGATCCGCTTTTCGATGAACGCGTGCGCTTCTGCGTCGGACTCGTCTGCGGGCATCTGAAGTCCACGCGCTTCGCAGAGACCATGGCCTGGGAACAGGGTGTCGCCCCCGGCAGCCTGGCGGAGATCGACTTCCGCACCAAGACGGATACAGACGCCGGTTCCTACGCGATCACCACCGTGGACATGGACGGCACGGAGCGCTCGCGGGAGAACCACCGTCACCTCGCCGCGGACTGGGGGATGGGCTTGTTCAAGTACGAGGCCTGTGAATGGTGTGACGACGTCACCAACGAGACTGCGGACATCTCGTTCGGAGACGCGTGGATCGCCCCCTATGCGCAGGATCCCCAGGGCGCGAACGTCGCTGTGATCCGATCCGACGGCGCCCGACAGATCGTCGACCGCTATCGGAAGGACTTGGACGCCACGCAGATCTCGGCCGATGACGTGGCCCGATCCCAGGAGGCCGGGCTGCGGCACCGTCGGGAAGGCCTTGCTTACCGACTGCAGCGGGGTCGTGCGGGCCGACGCCGTGTGCCGGTGAAACGCGTCCGCCCCGACGGGGCGCTTCCGACCTGGCGAGCCGAGGTGTACGACATGCGTGAGGCGCTCATCTCGGAGGCCGACCGTGCGTTCGACCACACGCGCGCGACGGGCGAATTCGGCCGGTTCAGGGACGCCGTCCGTCCGACCGTCTGGGCCTATCAGCGTCTCTATGAGCGGTCCGTCCAGAAACGAGTCGCCGGTGCCCTGCAACGGCACGCCCCGTGGCTGCGGTCGGCGGTGCGCAGCGCCATGCGTCGAGTGCGGGCACGGCGTGGCGGCTGAGAAGCTGAGAACAGGGAGAGGGTCGACGATGACGTCCCAGGCCGGCATCGGTGTGCTGAGCATTTTCGACATGGACAACGTGGGCAACAGGCTCCAGAACTACGCTCTCGTCGAGGCGTTGAGGCAGGAGGGCCACGCTCCGGTGGTCCTGGAGAACTACCCTTATGCTCCCGGTGCGGACCCGGTGTCTGTCTCGGGGCACGAGGACGTCGGCGGCACACGTGCCGCACGAGTCCGGGAAGCGGTCAGGTTCCGCCTGTGGCGTGACGTCCCGCCGGGAGTGCGCGTGTTGCCGAAGGTCCTGCGAGCCAGGCTCCGCAGAGACGACGCCGCAGCCCGGGCCGCCACGGCCCGCGCCGAGCGCACGCGTGCGCTCACCCGATTCACTCGCGGTCGGATGGTGGTCTCCGACGGCATCTATCGGCGTCCGGAGGACCTCATCGGTCTGGATGACCAGTTCGACGCCTTCGTCGTCGGCTCGGACCAGGTGTGGAACCCCCACTACCGTCGCGGATGCCCGATGGACCTGCTGCACTTCGCCTCCCCCCACAAGCGGATCGCCTATGCGGCGAGCATCGGAGCCGACTCTTTCGGGGAGGCCGAACCCGTCTTCCGCAGGCTTCTTCCCGAGATGGCGGCCGTATCCGTCCGGGAGACTGCGGCTGCGGACCTCGTGGAACAGACCTGTGGCCGACGACCGCCGGTCATGCCCGACCCGACGCTCCTGCACGATGCGGACTTCTGGAGACGACTTTCCGAGGACGCACCGCCGAGGAGCGTCCGTCCCTACGTGGCGACGTACTTGTTGTACCGGAACGGGAGCGACGTCGTGGATGCTGTGCAGTCCAGGGCCGCAGCTGAGGGGCTGGACCGTCATGACATCCTCCACCCGTCGGGTCCTCGGGCCGCACGACACGCAGGGGCCGAAGCCTTCCTCCGAGCCATCCGGGACGCTGAGTATGTGGTCACCGACTCCTTCCACGCCACGCTCTTCAGCATCCTTTTTCGCGTTCCGGTCGTGGTGCTTCCCCGCGATGGCGGACAGAACGCGCGCATCGACACTCTGCTGGCCCTCTTCGGCCGCACCAGCGCGGACCTGCCGAATGAAGCCCATCTCCGGCCGTCCGAGCCGCTGGTGGACGACCCCGAAGCGGTGTTGGAACCTGTGAGGAACCGGGCGCGCGCGTGGCTCACATCGGCGCTGGACACTGCGCTCGGCCACCGTTGAGGGAAGGAGCGAACCCGGCGGGCCGCTCTCCGGCATCGCGGACCGCGACGTCGCTTCCGCTCGACAGGACAGGCTCGGCGCGGCGCCGCATTGCCAGTACCCTCATGGGTGGCGCACCGTCGACGTCGCGCCCTGAGCAGCGCAGCCGCCGCAGCACCCCCGGGGCGGCTTCGACCACCGACCTCATCAGGAGAGCCCCACACCCATGAAGGCCCTGTACAAGTCCGGCCCCCACGCCGGCTTCGAGTTCACCGACCGCCCTGAGCCCGTGTGCGGCCCGCACGACGTGAAGATCCGCGTGCACACCACCGGCATCTGCGGCACCGATCTGCACATCGAGGCCTATGACGCCGCCGCGCAGGCGATGATCGAGGCCCCCATGATCCCGGGCCACGAGTTCTACGGGGAGGTCGTGGAGGTCGGGGACATGGTGGAGCACGTGGCCGTCGGCCAGCGTGTCTCCGGCGAGGGACACGTGGTCTGCGGCATGTGCCGCAACTGCCGTGCCGGCCGCCGCCAGATGTGCATCAACACCGTCTCCGTGGGCGTGCAGCGAGACGGCGCCTTCGCCGAGTACGTGGTGATCCCGGAGTCCAACGTGTGGCAGCACAAGGACGACGCGATCACCCCCGAGGTCGGCGCGATCTTCGACCCGCTGGGCAACGCCGTCCACACCGCCCTGTCCTTCCCGCTGGTCGGCGAGGACGTGCTCATCACCGGCGCAGGGCCGATCGGCCTGATGGCCATCGGCATCGCCCGCCATGCCGGGGCCCGCCGCATCGCCATTACCGACGTCTCCCCGGCGCGCCTGGAACTGGCGACGCAGATGGGTGCCGACGCCGCGATCGACGTCTCCGCCCAGCGGATCAGGCAGGCCCAGGCCGAGCTGCGCATGGAGGAGGGCTTCGACGTCGGCATGGAGATGTCCGGCCGTGCCTCCGCGCTGCAGGAGATGGTGGCCAACATGAACCACGGCGGCAAGATCGCCCTGCTCGGGCTGCCGGACGGGGAGATCGCGATCGACTGGCAGTCCGTGGTGACCCACATGATCACCATCAAGGGCATCTACGGCCGCGAGATGTTCGAGACCTGGTACGCGATGTCCGCGATGCTGCAGTCGAACCCCGCCCTGCTGAAGCAGATCGAGTCGGTCGTCACCGACGTCATCCCCGCCCATGACTGGCAGCGCGGCTTCGACGCCGCCCGTGCCGGCGCCACCGGAAAGATCGTCCTGGACTGGAGGAACCTCTGATGTACGCATTCAAGGACCAGCTGGCCGCCGAGCTGAACGAGCTCCGCGAGTCCGGCCTCTACAAGCACGAGCGGGCCATCACCACCCCGCAGTCCGCCCACGTGCAGGCCACTGCGGCCGGTGCCGAGGACGCCCAGCCCAAGCCGGTGCTGAACTTCTGCGCCAACAACTACCTCGGCCTGGCGGACGACGAGCGGCTGATCGAGTCCGCCAAGAAGGCCCTGGACGAGCGCGGCTTCGGCATGGCCTCCGTCCGCTTCATCTGCGGCACCCAGGACATGCACGTCGAACTCGAGCAGCGCCTGTCCGCGTTCCTCGGCACCGAGGACACCATCCTGTTCTCCAGCTGCTTCGACGCCAACGGCGCCGTCTTCGAGCCCCTGTTCGGCCGCGAGGACGCCATCATCTCGGACGCGCTGAACCACGCCTCGATCATCGACGGCATCCGCCTGTCCAAGGCGCACCGCTTCCGCTACGCCAACCAGGACATGGAGGACCTGCGCGCCCAGCTGGAGGCCACCAAGGAGCTGAACGACGGCGCCGGCGCCCGCCGCACGGTGATCGTCACCGACGGGGTGTTCTCCATGGACGGCTACCTGGCCCCGCTGGAGCAGATCTGCGACCTCGCCGAGGAGTACGGCGCCCTGGTGATGGTGGACGACTCCCACGCCGTGGGCTTCATGGGCGCCACCGGTGCCGGCACCCCCGAGCACGCCGGCGTCTCCGACCGCGTGGACATCTACACCGGCACCTTCGGCAAGGCCCTCGGCGGCGCCTCCGGCGGCTACGTGTCCGGCCGCAAGGAGATCGTGGAGGTGCTGCGCCAGCGTGGCCGCCCCTACCTGTTCTCCAACTCCGTGGCCCCGGTGATCGTGGCCGCCACCCTCACCGCCCTGGACCTCGTGGAGGGCTCCGCCGCCCTGCGCAAGACCCTCTTCGACAACGCGGCCCTGTTCCGCCGTCGCATGACCGAGGAGGGCTTCGAGCTGCTCGACGGCGAGCACGCCATCGTCCCCGTGATGTTCGGCGACGCGGCGCTGGCCGCGCGCGTGGCCGACGCCATGCTGGACCAGGGCGTCTACGTCACCGCCTTCTCCTACCCGGTGGTCCCGAAGGGCGCCGCCCGCATCCGCGTGCAGCTCTCCGCCGCCCACTCCGAGGAGGACGTGGAGAACGCCGTGCAGGCCTTCGTGAAGGCCCGCGCCGCCGTGCAGGGCTGATCGACCCGAGACGACGCCGAGGCTCGGCCCGAGGCGACGCTCAGGAGACGGGCCCGGACCACCGGCTCACCGGCTGGGGTCCGGGCCCCTCCCGTATCGTCAGCGGGCGCTTTCGTTCGTGAAAGTGTCGAGACCGGCCGCGGTCCGGGCCCCTCCCATATCGTCAGCGAAAACGCCTGGGAAGCGGAGCGGACTGCGCGCGGCGGCGCCGGTTCTGCGAGCGACAGCGCGAGGGGCTCAGAACGCGGTCATCGCCCGCTCGATGCGCGGCAGGACCTTCCGCAGCAGCTTGTCCCAGCGCAGCGGCCGGCCGGTGAGCTCCTGCCGTGCGCGGGCGTCGTCCAGCGCCTCGAGTGCCGCGTTGCCGAGCCACACACGGGCCCGGCCGGCCTCGTCCGTGTCCCGGGCGATCTCGTCGATGAGGTCCTGGCCGTGCCAGATCGCCAGGTCCGCGACGTTCCGTGCCGGGTCTCCGGCATGTGCCAGGTCCCAGTCGAGGATGCCCTCGAGCCTCCACACGACCGCGTCGCCCTCGCCGGGGACGGGCACCCAGCGCAGGTTGTGGCCGGCCAGGTCCCCGTGGACCAGCCGCGGCGCCACGGCGGGCTCGGAGAACCAGGTGCGGGCCGTCGTCGCGATGACCTCCACCGCCTCCTGCCAGGACTGCGGCAGGGCTCCGGCATGCTCGGCCGGCAACGCCGCCGGCAGCGCCCGCAGTGCCTGGATGCGCTCGTCCGTCCACGGTCCGCGGAAGGCCCACGCCGGGCCGAGCCCTGCGGCCACATCCCCGTCCGTGACGTCCACGGCGTCCAGGGCGTCCACGATCCCGCGCAACACTGCCGGGTCGCCCTCGTGCACCGGATGCGGCTGGCCGGGCAGGTAGGGCTGCAGCACCGCCGCGGTCAGCGGCATGCCCTCAGCCGTCTCGGCGTGCCACACCTCGGACAGCGGCGCCGGAACGGAGAACGGCAGGCCCCGTGCGGCCAGCGCCTGCAGCAGGCCCATGCGACGAGGAAGGTGGAAGGCCGGGGAGTCGTCCGGCGCCCAGCAGGTGCCGGGGGCGGCACCGGCCTCCGCCATCCGCGTCATGCGCAGCACGGCCACGTCGTCCAGGACGAGCACCCGGTGGAACTGGCCTGACTCCTCCACACGTCCGGCGTCCCAGCGCGCTCCGGTCAGCCGCTCGGCGGTCCGGGCGTCCACGTGGGGCAGCAGCCGCTCGGCGCAGGTGCGCGCGAGCCCGATCTCTGAGGGAAGCGGATCCGACGCCATGACTGACACCGTACCCCCGGCGGACGGACCTACACTGCGCACGTGAGCACCTCCGGAACCACCACCCAGGCCAGCCAGTGCCCGACGACGGCACGCCCCTCCGGCGCGCTGCCCGCCCCTTCGGCGCGCACCGTCCGCTGGGAGGTTGCGATCGTCCTCGGCCTGTCCCTGGGCAAGTCCGCGGTCTACGCCGTGGTGCAGCTGCTGGACAAGATGACCCAGGGGCCGCTGCAGGACCAGACGACCGTCCTCAACCCGGTCCTGAACAACCGATGGGTCTTCGACCTCACCTACCAGCTGCTGAACATCGGCTTCGCCCTCGTCCCGGTGGCCCTCGTGCTCCACCTGGTCCGGCTGCACGGCCGCAACCCGTTCCGCGCGTTCGGCCTGGACTTCCGCCGTCCGTGGGCGGACCTCGGCTGGGGTGCCCTGCTGTTCCTCGTGATGGGCGTGGGCACCCTGGCCGTCTACGCGGGAGGCCGCGCCCTCGGCGCCACCACGGCGATCGTCGGCTCCGCCATGGACGACGCCTGGTACGCCGTGCCCGTGCTGGTCCTGTCCGCCCTGCGCCATGCGCTGGTGGAGGAGGTCATCGTGGTCGCCTGGATGGTGGACCGGCTGTCCTATCTGCAGCAGCTGCGCTCCTGTGGCCTGGCGGGGGAGCAGGCGCCGCAGCTGCCGGCCCCGCGCACCACGGACACCGGTGCCTTCCTGCCGGTCCGCGTCACCACGATCGTGATCGGGCTCGCCGTGCTCCGCGCCGGCTACCACCTGTACCAGGGCATCGGCCCCGGACTGGGCAACGCGGCGATGGGCGTCGTCTTCGTGCTGTTCTACCTGCGCTGGCGCCGCGTCATGCCGCTGGTCGTCGCCCACCTGCTGCTGGACGTCACCGGGTTCGTCGCCGCCCCGCTGCTGGCCCAGCTGGGCTGGTTCGGCACCTGACCGTCCCCGCCCGAGGCCCGGTCCGATGCCCTGTCCAACGTCCGGTCCGTCCCCGTCCGATGCCAACTGGTGAGGACACACCTGCGAACTGGTGAGGACACACCTGCCAACTGGTGAGGACTCACCCTCATCGCCCGCGCAGGAGGGGTGCCAGACGGTGTGTCCTCACCAGTAGACAAGTAGGCCAGCAGACCAGTAGGCGAAGAGCGTCGGGGGCCGTCGGGAAGAGCGCCGGGGTGGCCGTCAGGAAGAGCGCCGGGGTGGCCGTCAGGAAGAGCGCCGGGGGCCGTCGGGAACAGCGCCGGGGGAGGCCGTCAGGAAGAGCGCCGGGGAGGCCGTCAGGAAGAGCGCCGGGGGTGAGGGCGGCCGTTAGAGGGTGACGGTGCCCCGGGGGGTCTCGAACCGTACGGTCAGCAGGCCGGGGGTGCCCGAGGGCGCGGCGTACTCGATGGTGAGGTCCTCGACCTTCTGGGACGGATCGTCCAGGCCCAGCCAGGAGCGGACACGCTCGCGGGAGCCGGCCAGGGTGAGCGAGGAGATCGAGGCCTGCGCCGGGGCCGCCAGGGAGGGGTGGAGGTCCTCGGTGCCCTCGTCCCAGCAGACCAGGTACGGGACCTGCGGGTCCGCGATCAGGCCCTTGATGCCGATCTGCTTCCAGGTCAGCTCGCGGCCGTCCGGGAACTTGCGGTTGCCGGGCACGGCGGAGCGGCCGAGGCGCTCTTCGAAGGCGGAGAGGTCGTCTGTGGCCACGACCCAGCCCATCCAGCCGCCGCCCTGCTCGGAGCGGGAGCGCACGGCCTGGCCGAACGGGGCGTTCGCCGCCGCCGGGTGGTCCAGGACCTCCACGACCTCCAGGTACTGGCCGTGGGCCATGGGGAACAGGGCGTTGCGGGTGCCGAACCGAGGGTGCACGCCGCCCTTCACGCGCTCCACGCCGAGGGCGTCGGAAACCCGTTCCACGGTGGCGTCGAGGCCCTCGGGGCCGGCGGCGTAGGACACATGGTCCAGGCGGATGGTGCTCACGAAGATCGTCCTCTCGTCGGCCCAGGGGATGTCAGCCGGGCTGTCGTGAGGCTCAGGCTAGCCCTGTGTGACGAAGGACATGAAATCGTGACGAGCCGGTGTGCGGTCGGTGTGTCCCCGATGCCACACTGGCGTCACGGTCACGAGAGCCAGCACCAGTGCCCCGGCATTCTGGCCGGCAACCCTCCCCACCGCGGCGGGGTGCCCCGGGTGACGACCAGGCCGGCCCCAGACCGGGGCCCGGCAAGCGCGGTCGTGTCATGCGCCCGCTCCCGCACGGGCGTGCCAGAGCCCCGGACCTGCTCAAGGTCCACGGCAGTCCGAGGTGCGGGGGCATGGCCGACCCTGACAGCCCCAGGAGTCCGCCATGACCACCCAGAACAGCGCCCCTGAGACGAGCGCCTCCGCGAACGCCGAGACCCCCGCCGCCGAGGCCTGGGGCTTCGAGACCCGTCAGATCCACGCCGGCGCCGAGCAGCCCCACGCCCACGGCGCCACCGCTCTGCCGATCGTGCAGACCACGTCCTTCGACTTCCCCAGCTCCCAGGTGGCCGCGGACCGCTTCGCGCTGGCGGACCTGGACCCGCTGTACACGCGGATCGGCAACCCCACCCAGCAGGCGGTGGAGGAGAAGATCGCCGCGCTCGAGGGCGGCGTGGGTGCGCTGCTGCTGTCCTCCGGGCAGTCAGCCACCACGTTCGCGATCCTCAACGTCGCCGGCGCCGGGGACCACGTGGTGGTCTCCACCTCGCTCTACGGCGGCACACAGAACCTCTTCAAGCACACCCTGGCCAAGGTCGGGGTCCGGACCACCTTCGTGCAGGACCCGGACGACCTGGAACAGTGGCGGGCCGCCGTCCGCCCGGAGACCAAGGCGTTCTTCGGCGAGTCCCTCGGCAACCCGCGCGGGGATGTGCTGGACGTCGCCGGAGTCGCCGCCGTAGCCCACGAGGCCGGTGTCCCGCTGATCGTGGACAACACCCTGGCCTCGCCGTACCTGTTCCGGCCGATCGAGCACGGTGCGGACGTGGTCACCCACTCGGCCACCAAGTACCTCGGCGGCCACGCCGCGGCCATGGCCGGCGTGATCGTGGACGCCGGCACCTTCGACTACGGCAGGTACCCCGAGCGCTTCGGAGGCTTCACCGAGCCGGACGAGTCCTACCACGGCCTCGTCTACGCTCGGGACCTCGGTGCCGACGGCGCCTTCGGCGTGAACCTCTCCTACATCCTCAAGGCCCGCGTGCAGCTGCTCCGTGACTACGGATCGGCGATCTCCCCGTTCAACGCCTTCCTGGTGAACCTCGGCCTGGAGACCCTGTCCCTGCGCATGGAGCGCCACGTGGCCAACGCCCGCCGGGTCGTCGAGTACCTGGACGGCCACGGGCAGGTGGAGGCCGTGGTCCATCCCGAGCACGCCTCGAGCCGGTGGAACGCCCGTGCGAAGGAGCTGTTCCCGCGCGGCGCGGGTGCGATCGTCTCCTTCGAGATCGCCGGCGGCCGCGAGGCCGGCGCGGCCTTCGTGGACGCTTTGACCCTGCACCACCATGTGGCGAACGTGGGCGACGTCCGCTCGCTGGTGATCCACCCGGCCTCCACCACCCATTCCCAGCTCACCGAGGACGAACAGCGCGCCACCGGCGTCACCCCGGGCCTGGTCCGCCTCTCCGTGGGCCTGGAGTCGATCGAGGACATCCTCGCGGACCTTGAGACCGGCTTCGCCGCCGCCTCCGGCGCCGTGAGGCACGACGACGGCCCGGCCGCCTCCGCAGGGGAGGCCCGGTGACCGCGGTGGACGTCAGGGGCACCCGCACCGATCTGCCCGCCGGCGGGTTCCACCGGCTCTGCGTCGGGCCGCTGGACACGGAGACCGGCGGCCACCTGCCGGCGGTGGAGCTCGCCTATGAGACGTGGGGCACGCTGAACGCCGAGGGCACCAACGCCGTGCTGGTCCTCCACGCCCTCACGGGAGACACCCACGTGGCCGCCCACCGCCAGGACCCGAGGACCGGCTGGTGGGATGAGCTCGTCGGTCCCGGCCGCGCCGTGGACACGGACCGCTGGTTCGTGGTGGCGCCGAACATGGTGGGCGGCTGCTCCGGTTCCACCGGCCCGGCGAGCCCGGCCCCGGACGGACGTCCGTGGGGCTCGCGGTTCCCGTTCATCACCCTGCGCGATGCGGTGGAGGCGGAGGCACGGCTGGCCGACCACCTCGGCATCGCCCGCTGGCATGCCGCGATCGGCGGGTCGATGGGCGGCGCCCGGGCCCTGGAGTGGGCCGTGAGCAGGCCGGACCGTGTGGCGGGCGTGGGGGTGCTGGCGTCGACCGCGCACTCGAGTGCCGAGCAGATCGCCTTCGCCCAGTCCCAGGCACAGGCCATCCGCCTCGACCCGCAGTTCCGGGGCGGTGACTACTACGGAGGTCCGCAGCCCGAGGCCGGCCTCGGCATCGCCCGGCGCATCGCCCACATCACCTACCGCAGCGCCGAGGAGCTGGCCGTGAGGTTCGGGCGCCGCCACCAGGGCGAGGAGGATCCCTTCGGCACGGCGGCAGGAGAGCGTCTGGGCCGGTACCAGGTGGAGTCCTACCTGGACCATCAGGCCTCCAAGCTGGTCGGCCGGTTCGACGCGAACGCCTACCTGACCCTCACCGAGGCCCTCATGAGCCATGACGTCGGCCGTGGCCGCGGGGGCGTGGCCGAGGCGCTGCGGCGGTTCACAGGCCGGGCCTTCGTGGCCGCCGTGGAGTCGGACCGGCTCTACCTGCCCGCCGAGTCCCACGAACTGGCCGCGCTGCTGCCGGCCCGGCCGCAGGTGCACATGATCGACTCACCGCTCGGGCATGACGGCTTCCTCGTCGACTACGGGCAGGTCGCCGAGCAGCTCCGGCAGGACCTGGCCCTCTGAGCCGACGGCGGCCCGGACGCACCCCTTGTGCGTCCGGGCCGTCGTCGGGGCGGCGGGTTCTCAGCCCTCGTTGCGGCGGGTTCTCAGCCCTCGTTGTAGTCCGAGCCGTGCGGCATGTCCGCGCCGAACAGGGGAGCGGCGTCGGGGCGCTTGGCGCTGCGGCCGTCTCCGGAGGAGACGCCCTTGATGCGGCGGATGACCCACGGCACCAGGTGGGTGCGCGCCCACACGACGTCCTCGGCCCGCGCGTGGCGCCAGTTCCGCGGCGGCAGCGGCTTGGGCACGAACGGCTCCAGGTCGTGCTCCACGTTCAGCGTCTCCAGGACCATCGCCGCGATCGTGTGATGTCCGGTGGGGGAGAAGTGCAGGCGGTCCTCGGCCCACATCTCCGGGCGGGAGAGGATCTTCAGGGACCACATGTCCGGGACCAGGCAGTCGTGGCGGGCGGCGATGGTGCGGACGTTCTCGTTGTAGATGGCCACCTTGCCGCGGATGCGGCCGAGCACCGGGGTCTCCTTCACGTCCGTGGCATTGAAGAGGAGGATGGTGGCCCCGGAGGCGGACAGCCGCTCCACCGCGGTGTCCAGCCGGACGGCCACCTCGTCCGGGTCCGCCCGGCGCAGGATGTCATTGCCGCCGGCGCAGATGCTGACCAGGTCCGGCTGCAGCTCGAGGGCGGGGTCGATCTGGTCCGCCGCGATCTGGTCCAGGAGCTTGCCGCGCACTGCAAGGTTGGCGTAGGCGAAGCGATCGTCGTCCGGGGTGAGGCGGGCGAGTTCTTCGGCCACGCGGTCGGCCCAGCCGCGGTGGTAGCCCGGCTTCTCGGCCACCGGGTCGCCGATGCCCTCGGTGAACGAGTCGCCCAGGGCCACGTAGCGGCGCCACGGATGCGTGGTGGGCGAGGCGGCAGGGGAGGCGTCGTCGGGACGGGAGGCTGTGGAGGAGTCTGGGTGCGGAGTCGTCACAACAGTGCATTCTGGACCCCAAAGGGCATGTGGAACAAGGAATCGGAGCGGGATGCTCCACTTCGGTTGCTCCGCATACGCTGGACGCCATGACTTCCACCACCGAGTTCACCGTCCGCTGGTCCCGCCCTGAGGGGGAGCGCACCGATCACCTGCTGGTGATGCTGCACGGCTTCGGCGCGGACGAGAACGACCTGTTCGGCCTGGCCCGCGAGTTCCCGGAGCGTCTCACCGTGGCCTCCGTGCGCGCGCCGCTGCAGATCCCGATGGGCGGCTTCGCCTGGTTCCCGCTGTCCCAGGACCCGGTGACCGGGGAGATCGGTTCGGACGCCCCGTCCGTGCGCGCCGCCGTTGAATCACTGCAGGCCTGGGTGGAGTCCGTCCGCGCAGACTTCCGGTCCGTGACCCTGCTCGGCTTCTCCCAGGGCATGGCGATGGCCATGTCCCTGCTGCGCCTGGACCCGGCCGCCTACGCCTGCACCGTGGGCCTGTCCGGCTTCGTCGCCGACCCGGACCGCGCCGAGCCCGACCTCGCCACCCTCTTCGACCGGGACGACGAGGTCGCCCGCGTCCGGCCGAAGGTCTTCTGGGGTCGCGGCCAGGAGGACCCGATCATCTCCGAGGCCCGCGTGGAGGCCACCCACGGCTGGCTCAACGAACACGTGGACATGACGAAGATCGTCTACGCCGGCCTCGGCCACGCCGTCCACCCGCAGGAGCTCGCCCACGTGGTCCAGTACCTGGACCAGGTGGTGCCGGGGAAGGCCTGACTGAGCCTCACGGCGCCTCGATCACGATCGACTCGCCGTTGAACTCCACCACGTCTCCGTCGTGCAGCTGCGCGCCGCGCTGGGTGCGGACCTCGCCGTTCACGGTCACCATGCCGTCCTGGATCACGTCGCGGGCCATGGCTCCGTCCTCTACGAGGGAGGCGAGCTTGAGGGCCTGGCCGAGGCGGATGGTCTCGTCACGGATGGGCAGGGGCTGTGCGTCGGAAGCCATGAGGCCCATTGTCCCCGGTAGGCTTGCCCTCACGCGAGTCGTGCGCGTCCCTCGGCCATGCCCGGACGCCGCAGGCCCGCCGCCCATCGCCCCGCCGCCGTGTGCGGGGCGCCCCACACCCAGGACGGAAGTGACATTCACCCATGGCTGCCAAGTCCCCGCTGGACAACGTCATCAACCTCGCCAAGCGCCGAGGCTTCGTGTTCCAGGCCGGTGAGATCTACGGCGGTTCCCGCTCGGCCTGGGACTACGGGCCGCTCGGCGTGGAGCTGAAGGAGAACATCAAGAACGAGTGGTGGAAGACCTTCGTGCGCTCCCGCGCGGACATGGTCGGCCTGGACTCGTCCATCATCCTGCCCCGCGACGTGTGGAAGGCCTCCGGCCACGTGGACACCTTCACCGACCCGCTGGTGGAGTGCACCTCCTGCCACAGGCGCCACCGCCAGGACCACCTGGAGGAGGCCTTCGAGGCGAAGAAGGGCCGCATGCCCGAGTCCATGGCGGAAGTGGTGTGCCCAGACTGCGGCACCCGCGGCGAGTTCACCGAGCCCCAGCTGTTCTCCGGCCTGATGAAGACCTTCCTCGGCCCCGTGGACAACGAGGAGGGCCTGCACTACATGCGCCCGGAGACGGCGCAGGGCATCTTCGTGAACTTCCTCAACGTGGTGAACGCCGCCCGCAAGAAGCCTCCGTTCGGCATCGGCCAGATCGGCAAGGCGTTCCGCAACGAGATCACCCCGGGCAACTTCATCTTCCGCACCCGCGAGTTCGAGCAGATGGAGATCGAGTACTTCGTGCCGCCGGCACAGGCGCAGGAGCACTTCGACCGCTGGGTGGACCAGTGCTGGAACTGGTTCGTGGACCTCGGGATCAACCCGGACAACCTCCGCAGGTTCGACGTCCCCGCCGAGGAGCGCGCGCACTACTCGGACGGCACCATCGACCTGGAGTACCGCTTCGGCTTCGGCGGCGGCGAGGGCTGGGGCGAGCTCATGGGCGTGGCCAACCGCACGGACTACGACCTGTCCCAGCACACCGAGCACTCGGGCACGAAGATGCAGTACTTCGACCAGGCCGCCAACGAGCACTACACCCCGTACGTGATCGAGCCGTCCTTCGGCCTGACCCGCGCCATGATGGCGTTCCTCGTGGACGCCTACGCGGAGGACGAGGCCCCGAACACCAAGGGCGGCGTGGACGTGCGCACCGTGCTGAAGCTGGACCCGCGCCTGGCCCCGGTCAAGGCCGCCGTGCTCCCGCTGTCCAAGAAGCCCGAGTTGCAGCCCGCCACCCAGTCCCTCGCGACGGAGCTGCGCGGCCTGTGGAACGTCGAGGACGACGACGCCGGGGCCATCGGCCGCCGCTACCGCCGCCAGGACGAGATCGGCACCCCGTACTGCATCACCGTGGACTTCGACACCCTCGAGGACCAGGCCGTCACCATCCGCGAGCGGGACACCATGGCCCAGGAGCGCGTGGCCCTGTCCCAGGTGAAGTCCTACCTGCTGGAGCGTCTGGTCAAGTGACCGGCGCGCAGCAGAACGGCAGCGCCCGTACCGCTCCGGAGGGGCTGACCCTGCGGGCGTGGGAGGACGGCGACGACCTGCGGCTGCTGGAGGTCTTCGGCGACCCCGTGGACGTGCAGCAGCACCAGGACCGCGCCATGCTGGCCGCCTCCTCGGACACCCCGTGGCGTCGGTGCATCGTGGCCGAGGTGGACTCCGTCCCCGTGGGCGCCGCCGTGGTCTATGCCTCCTCGCTGCACCCGCAGCGGCTCTGGCTCTACGTGGAGACCGCCGCCTCCGAGCGCGGCCGCGGCATCGGCTCCGCCCTCCTGGACGCTCTGCGCCGGATCGTCACGGCGGCGCACGCCGCCGGTGAGGTCACGACGACGGCGCTCAAGTCCCGCTACGGCCTCGCCCCCGAGGACACCAGGACGGTGGCCGAGGGGGAGGAGCTGCCGGAGCTCGACCTCGAGTCCCACGCCGAGCGTGCGGCCCAGGCCGAGGCGACCGGCGGCTTCCTCGCCGCCCGGGGCTTCACCCGGATCCAGCGCTCCCGGCGCGTGGCCGTGGCCGCACGCTCCGTGGCGCTGCCGACGCTGCGCACCGATCAGACCCCGGAGGGCGTGAGCCTCGAGGAGTCCTCCACCGGCTCCGTGGAGCTCACCCGTGCCGTGGCCGCGTTCTACAACGGTGTCCATGAGTGGGACCCGGCCGAGATGAGCCTCGGTCAGGCCCAGCAGATGCTGCTGGGCCCGGACACCGGAGCCGCCGGCGCCGTGGTCCTGCGCGACCGGCCCGGCGCCGACGGCGGGGCCATCCGCGCGTTCGCCGTCTCCTACACCGCCGAGCGCCAGGAGGACCCGGCCGACGTGCTGCTCGGCTGGGACCCCGAGCTGGAGGACGCCGAGGCCCAGCAGGCCGTGGCCGACCTGCTCGCCCTGCTCGTGGCACAGCACCCCGTGCAGATCGAGGTGGACGACTCCATGACGGCCCTGGCGCCGATCGTGGACGGCCTGCTCACCGCCGGCTACGCTCAGGTGCTCGCCGACGCCTCCGTGGTGGCGACCGCATGACCGCTGCCGACCGTGACCCGGAGGAGGCGGCCAGCGCGCCGTCTGCGGGCGAGAGCCGGTCAGCGGTGGCCGGCGCGGTGCAGGACCAGTGAGCACAGCACACCGAGCGCGGCCAGCACGGGGAAGACCAGCAGGGCCAGGGTGAGCGGCACCCCGGTGGCCAGCAGGCCGACCAGCGGGCTCAGACCGATGCCGGCCACACGCATCAGCCAGGAGACGATCGCCAGGCCGGTCTGCGCCGGCAGGCCGGGGACCTCATCGCCGAGGGCGTAGGCGGTGGGGACCACCACCGCGCAGCCGAGGCCGCACAGCGCCAGGCCGGAGAGCACCACCGGCAGGGCAGCGGTGAACAACACCAGCAGCAGGCCGAGGACCACACAGGACAGCCCCACCGTGAGCGTGGTGCGGCGGCCCAGCGCCGCGAGGACGCGGTCGCCGGTCAGGCGGCCGAGGAACTGTGCGAGCAGCAGAGTGGAGGCACCCAGGCCGGCGACGGCGGCGTCCAGGTCCCGCTCGGTCTGCAGGAACAGCGAGGTCCACGCGTTGCCGAACTCCTCCACGCTGAACCCGGCCATCGCGATCACCACGATCGGCACGAGCGCCAGATAGGCACCGGTGCGGGTCGGAGTCCGGGCGGAATCCGGGGCGGCGTCCGGTGCCGTGGAGGGCTTGACACGATCGGCCGCCTCGGCGGCCTGGGGCGAGGACGAGCCGGAGGCCACGGTCCCCGTCGACGGCGCGGGGCCGTCGTCGGGACGTGAAGGGGCGTCCGGGAGGAACCGGCGGTGGACCAGCAGCAGGATGACGGCGCAGGCCAGGCCGTTCAGGCCCAGGTGCACGGACATCGGCAGCCCGGCGCCCACCGAGAGCGCACCGAGGCCTGCTCCGGCGGCGGCGCCGATGCTCCACCCGGCATGCATGGAGGTCAGCACCGGCCGGCCGAGCACGGTCTGCACACGGATGCCCTGGGCGTTCTGCGCGGTGTCCACGATCGCGTCGCCGATGCCGCAGACGAACAGCAGGCCCGCGAAGACCCAGACGAAGCCGTCCCAGGGCAGGCCGCCGTCCCCGCGGACGGCCGCCGCGGCGTCCACGGTGAGACCGGCACCGGTGACGAGCACCGCCAGCAGGAGCGTGCCGTAGAGCACCACACGGCGACTGCCGACCCGGCGCAGGATCGGCGCCGGCATGCTGCCGGTGAGTGCCGCACCCAGCGTCAGGGCGATCACCAGCAGGCCGAACTCGCCTGCGCCGAGTCCGAAGGCTGACTTCGCCTCCGGATAGTGGGGGATCAGCGCGCCGAACAGGGCGCCGTTGGTGAGGAACGCGAGCGTCGCGGCCCAGCGGGCGCGGCGGAGCTCGGCAGCGGCTACGAACGCAGCGGAGGGGCGTGAGAGCCTGGACATCCGCTCCAGGCTCTCACGCCCCGCCGGGTGTGCGCGGCACCGTGTGACGTACGGCTCCTCCGCCGACTCCAGCGGGATGGACGCCCACACATGCGCATGGCTGGACTTGCCGATCCGCACCACGTCCCAGTGCTCGAGGGAGACCGGGTCCGCGTCCGTAGGAACGGATACCTGATCGATCAGCAGGTGCGGGGCCGGCCGGAGTTGAGTCCCTGATAGTGGTGTAACCCTCCCCGGTGGTCGTGGTCGTCGCCGGGCTCTGGATGGACATCGCCGGGCTCATCGCGGGCGCTCAGTGGGCGCTGGACGTGGACGGGAACGTGTGGCTCGGCATCGGGCGGTGGCTCGCGGCCGGCACTGGCCTCGCCGGATCCGGCTACGGGCTCTTCGCATCCACCCGCTGGGTCGCAGGTTTGGTGGAGACCTGGAGGGGCCGCGGGATGCCGACGTGGCCGAGCTGGCGCAAGAGGTGACCGCGATTCCCGAGGGCAAGCGCGCGGAGCGCGTGCGGCCGCCCCTGCATCTGGACGATTGGCCAGCGGGCACTGTATAGTTCAGTGCATGCTGGCTACTGCTTCGCGCCTCGACGTCATGAACCGGCTTGGCCGGGCCATGGCCGACCCGACTCGCTCCAAGATCCTGATGTCCCTGCTCGACGGCCCGAGCCACCCTGCCGTGCTGTCGCGCGAGCTGGGGTTGACGCGCTCGAACGTGTCCAACCACCTGGCGTGCCTGCGCGACTGCGGGATCGTGGTCGCCGAGCCCGAGGGCCGCCAGACCCGCTACGAGATCGCCGACCCGCACCTGGCCGGGGCGCTGACGGCGCTGGTGGACGTCACGCTCGCGGTGGACGAGAGCGCGCCGTGCATCGACCCGCACTGCTCGGTGCCCGGCTGCTGCGCCGCGACCGGTTCAGGGGACGCCTCGTGAGCGCCGCCTGCGGCTGCGACGAGCCGACCGCCAGCGCCGCCGAAGAGGCCGGGGAGGCCGAGCGCCCGTGGTGGCGCGATCCGGGACTGGTGGTGCCGATCCTCTCCGGCGTCGCGTTCGGCACCGGCCTGGTGCTGGAGTGGTCGGGGCTGCACGTCGCGGCGCTGGTCGCGTTCTGGGCGGGCCTGCTGCTGGGCGCGTACACGTTCGTGCCCGGCGCTCTGCGGAACCTGTTCGTCAAGCGGAAGCGGGGGATCGGGCTGCTGATGACGATCAGCGCCGTCGGCGCAGTGATCCTCGGCTACGTCGGGGAGGCCGCCGCACTGGCGTTCCTCTACTCGATCGCCGAGGCCCTGGAGGACAAGGCGATGGACCGCGCCCACCGGGGCCTGCGCGCGCTGCTGAAGCTTGTGCCGGAGACCGCGACCGTGCTGCGCGACGAGGCCTCGGTCGAAGTCCCGGCCAAGGAGATCGCCGTCGGCGACGTGCTGCTGGTCCGCCCCGGCGAGCGGGTCGCGACCGACGGGACTGTCCGGTCCGGTCGCTCCAGCTTGGACACCTCGGCGATCACCGGTGAGTCGATCCCGGTCGAGGTCGCCCCCGATGACGCAGTGTCGGCGGGCGCGATCAACACCGCCGGGGTCCTGGAGGTCGAGGCGACCGCGGCGGGCACCGACAACTCGCTGACCAGCATCGTGGAGCTGGTCGAGCGGGCCCAGACCGAGAAGGGCGAACGCGCGCGCATCGCCGACCGGATCGCCCGTCCGCTGGTGCCCGGCGTGATGGTCCTCGCCGTCCTGGTCGGCGTGCTCGGCTCGCTGTTCGGCGACCCGGAGACCTGGATCACCCGCGCCCTGGTCGTGCTCGTCGCGGCCAGCCCGTGCGCGCTGGCGATCGCGGTGCCCGTCACCGTGGTGTCCGCGATCGGGGCTGCGACGAAGTTCGGCGTCGTCATCAAGAGCGGTGCTGCCTTCGAGCGCCTCGGCGGCATCCGCCACCTCGCCGTGGACAAGACCGGCACCCTGACCCGCAACCGGCCCGAGGTCACCGCCGTCGTCGCCGCCGACTGCTTCGACGACGCGCAGGTGCTCGCCTGGGCCGCGGCGGTGGAGCAGCACTCGACTCACCCTCTCGCCGCCGCCATCGCCGCCGCGGGCCAGGGAGCCCCCGCCGCGCAAGAGGTGACGGAGGAGGCCGGCCACGGCATCGGCGGCACCGTCGACGGCCTCCGGGTGAGCGTGGGCAGCCCCCGCTGGATCGACGCCGGACCGCTCAAGGCCCGGGTCGAGGAGCTGGAGGCCGAGGGCCAGACCTGCGTGCTCGTCACCGTCGACGGCCGCCTGGCCGGGGCGATCGGGGTCCGCGACGAGCTGCGCCCCGAGGTCCCCGGCGTCGTGCGCACGCTGAAGAGCCAGGGCGTCGAGGTGAGCATGCTCACCGGAGACAACGCCCGCACCGCCCACGCCCTGGCGCAGATCGCCGGGATCGGCGACGTGCACGCCGAGGTGCGGCCGGAGGACAAAGCCCGCATCGTGGCCCAGCTCTCCGAGCAGTCACCCACCGCGATGATCGGCGACGGCATCAACGACGCCCCCGCCCTGGCCGGGGCGACCGTGGGCATCGCGATGGGCGCGACCGGATCCGACGCCGCGGTGGAGTCCGCCGACGTCGCCTTCACCGGACACGACCTCGGCCTGATCCCGCAGGCGCTACGACACGCCCGCCGCGGCCGGGCGATCATGAACCAGAACATCGTGTTGTCCCTGGCGACCATCACCGTGCTGCTGCCGCTGGCCATCACCGGCGTGCTCGGCCTGGCCGCAGTCGTGCTCGTCCACGAGGTCGCCGAGGTCATCGTCATCGCCAACGGGCTGCGCGCCGCGCGTGCCCGCAAGAGCCAAGCGGCGGCCGCGTCGCCTGAGACGGCGTCACCGGCCGCGGTCCGCGCGGACAGAGCCTGAGAGGAGTGGATCATGGAGATCACGTTGCAGTACTTCGACGGGTGTCCGAACTGGGAGGTGCTCGACCGGCGGCTCACCGAGGCCCTCGACGGCCGATCGGACGTCCGCGTCGTGCGTCAGCGAGTCGAGACTGCCGAGGACGCCGCCCGCCTCGGGTTCCACGGGTCCCCGACCGTCCTCATTGACGGTTCCGACCCCTTCGCCGACGAGCACACGCCGGTGGGGCTCGCCTGTCGAGTGTTCCGCACTCCTGCCGGGCTGGCTGGTTCGCCCACCGTCGATCAGCTGCGTGAAGTACTTGATGCGCCTCTATGAGGGTGGAGCACCGCCGGGTTGCGCGATCATCGCACCGACGCTCAGCGCAGGAAGAGCCGCCTTCATCGAAAACCAGCCAGGATTGCCGTCAGCGTTGTGCTGTAAAGCGCGCCGACGCTGACAACGGGTGCTACAACCCAGACATGCGCTAGCGCAGGTCGATCACGCCGGTGCCCAGGCGGATGGTCTCGGTCCCCCCGCCATCGCCGCCAGCAGCGGGGAACCGCGAGGAGATCATCCGCTGGAAGTGGTGCACGCGGTTCCACGTGTCGTCCAGTCCGGCCGCCTCCGCATCCACGGCCATCTGCACCGTGTCCTGCAGTGCCGCGGCCGCGGCCGCGTCCGCCCTGCCCGCGGCGCTCGTCTGGGACAATGGGCGGCGATATGACTGCAGCCTCCCAGACCACCTCCGCACCCGCCGTGGACGCGCCCGGCGTGGACCCGAACGCCGCGCTCTACGCCAAGTCCGCCGGCGCCGGCCGCCGCATTGCGGACGACGACCAGCTCCACGAGGGCACCCACGCCGGTCCCACCGCGGATCGGCTCACCCTGCCGCCGCTGACGCTCGGCCCGATCACCGTGGACGTGCCCGTGGTGCTCGCGCCCATGGCCGGCATCACCAACACCGCCTTCCGCCGTCTCTGCCGCGAGTACGGCGGAGGCCTCTACGTGAACGAGATGGTGACCGCGCGCGCCCTGGTGGAACGCAAGCCGGAGTCCATGCGCATCATCCGGCACGACCCGGACGAGGTCCCGCGCTCCGTGCAGCTGTACTCCGTGGACCCGGTGACCACCGCCGGCGCCGTGCGCATGCTGGTGGAGGAGGACCGCTGCGACCACCTCGACCTGAACTTCGGCTGCCCGGTGCCCAAGGTGACCCGCCGCGGCGGCGGCTCGGCCCTGCCGTGGAAGTCGGAGCTGTTCGCCTCGATCGTCAAGGCGGCCGTCACCGAGGCGTCCAAGAAGGACATCCCGGTGACCGTGAAGATGCGCCGCGGCATCGACGAGGACCACCTCACCTTCCTGGACGCCGGGCGAGCCGCCCGTGACCTCGGCGTGGCCGCCGTGGCCCTGCACGGACGCACCACCCGCCAGTTCTACTCCGGCACCGCCGTGTGGGAGGACATCGCCCGTCTGCGCGAGGCCCTGCCGGACATCCCGGTGCTCGGCAACGGGGACATCTGGTCCGCCGAGGACGCCATCGCCATGGTGGAGCAGACCGGCGTGGACGGCGTGGTCATCGGCCGCGGCTGCCAGGGCCGCCCCTGGCTGTTCGGGGACCTGCAGAACGCGTTCGAGGGCAGGGCGGAACGCTTCCGCCCGAACCTCGGCATGGTCGCGGACACCCTGTACCGGCACGCCGAGCTGCTGGTGGACACCTTCGGCGGCGACGAGGTCAAGGCGCTGCGGGACATCCGCAAGCACGTGGCCTGGTACTTCAAGGGCTACCCCGTCGGCTCGCAGATCCGCACCGCGCTGTCCACCGTCCCGGACCTGGCGACCCTGCGTCAGCTCCTCGACGGCATCGACCGGGACATCCCGTATCCGGGCCCGGACGCCGAGGGCCCCCGCGGCCGCGCCGGCGCCCCCAAGCGCCCGCACCTGCCGGACGGCTGGCTCGACTCCCGCGAGCTCAACGCCGAGCAGAAGGCCATGATCGCCGCCGCCGAACTGGACGTGTCCGGTGGCTGAGCGGACAGTCGGAGGCGCCGTGCCGTCGTCGGGAACGACGAAGGAGACGACGACGGTCTCCCGCGCCCACCAGCCGACCCTCACCTCCCAGCCGGTCCTGTTCGGGCCGGAGGGGCGCCCGCCCTATGCCGGGCGTGCGGTGCAGACGCCCGGCTACACCGGCTGGGACCGCACGCGGTGGCTGCCGGAGCCGTCGAAGAGCACGTACCGCTCCGACTTCGAGCGGGACCGGGCGCGTGTGCTGCACTCCTCGGCGCTGCGTCGACTGGGGGCGAAGACCCAGGTGGTGGCCCCGGACGCGGACGACTTCGCCCGCACCCGCCTGACCCACTCGCTGGAGGTGGCGCAGATCGGCCGTGAGCTCGGCCGGTCCCTCGGCTGCGACCCGGACGTGGTGGACACCGCCTGCCTGTCCCACGATCTGGGCCACCCGCCGTTCGGGCACAACGGGGAGAAGGCGCTGGACGCCGTGGCTGAGGACTGCGGCGGCTTCGAGGGCAACGCCCAGACCCTGCGCCTGCTGGCGCGGCTGGAGCAGAAGAAGTCCTTCGAGGACGGGACGTCCGTGGGGCTGAACCTGACCCGGGCCAGCCTGGATGCGGCCTGCAAGTACCCGTGGCGGCGTGAGGACGCCCCGCTGAAGCCCGACGGCAAGCGCTCGAAGAAGTTCGGCGTCTACGAGGACGACCTGCCGGTGTTCGAATGGTTCCGCCACGGCGTGCACGGCACCCGGAAGTCCATGGAGGCGCAGGTCATGGACCTGGCGGACGACATCTCCTACTCCGTGCACGACGTGGAGGACGGCGTGGTCAACAATGCCTTCCAGCTGCGGTGGCTCGCGCGCGGCGAGCACCGGCAACGTGTGGTGGAGACCACCCGCGGATGGTACCTGCCGACCACGGACCCGGCCGAGATCGAGGCGGCGCTGGACCGGCTCGAGGCGACCGACCAGTGGGTGTCGCAGTTCGACGGCTCCCGCCGGGCCCTGGCGGCGATGAAGGACATGACCAGCCAGCTGATCGGACGCTTCTGCGCGGCCGCCTTCGACGCGACGCGGGAGGTGTTCGGCAACGAGCCGCTCACCCGCCACAACGCGGACGTGGTGGTTCCGGCGGAGACACAGATCGAGATCGCGGCGATGAAGGGAATCGCCGCGGCCTACGTGATGACCTCCGAGCAGCGGCAGCCGCTCTATGCGAAGCAGCGGGAGGTCCTCACCGAGCTGGTGGACCTGCTGTGGAGCACGGGTGAGCAGTTCCTCGAGCCGATGTTCGCGTTCGACTGGGAACAGGCCCCCGACGACGACGCCCGGCGGCGGGTGGTGATCGACCAGATCGCCTCGCTCACCGATTCGACCGCAGTCGAGTGGCACCACACCCTGGTGCAGGGCAAGAGCTTCACCCGCGTCTGGATCTGAGCCCCGCCCCTTGACGTCTTGGGGATACAACACGGTGTTGAGATGCAATCTCAACGCCGTGTTGGCCCCTCACTTTCCTGGATCTGCACCTTCCTGGCCCCTCACTTTCCTGACCTTCAGTCGACCAGGGCCGGGAGGACCTGACCGGCGGTGCCGCGCAGGACGTGGGTCACCGCGTCCGTCAGCTCGGTCTGGTCCGGGTTGACCTCCACGACGGGCGCCCCGGCTCCGAGCGCGACCAGGGGCAGGGACGCCGCCGGCTGGACCAGGCCGCTGGTGCCGACCACCACGCAGAGGTCGCAGCGCTCGAGGGCGTCGTAGGCACGGTCCCAGGCCGCCGTCGGAAGCATCTCGCCGAACCACACGATGCCCGGACGCAGTCGGCCCTCGCCGCAGACTTCGCAGCGCGGGGGAGTGTGCAGCCGCTGCGCCTCCAGGTCCTCCTCGGAACCGGCCTGCACGCCCTGGTCCAGCTCGCCGAGGTCCACGTCCGCCGGAGACTGGCAGAGCACGCAGCGGAACTCGAACAGCGAGCCGTGCAGATGGGACAGCACACGGGTTCCGGCCCGCTCGTGCAGGTCATCCACGTTCTGGGTGGCGACCACCAGACCCGGTGCGCCGCCGGCCTCGGGTGAGCTGCCGTCGTCGGGAAGGGCATCCAGGCGCTGCTGCCAGCGGGCGACCGCCTCGTGCCCCGGATTGGGCTGCCGTGCGCGGACCATGCGAGCCCGCCAGCGGTACCAGGACCACACCAGCTTCGGGTCGGCGAGGAACGCCTCCTCGGTGGCGAGCTGCTCGGCGGAGAAGCGCTCCCACAGGCCGGTCTGGGCATCACGGAACGTGGGGATGCCGGACTCGGCGGACATGCCCGCGCCGGACAGGACCACAGGGCGGCGGGCCGCGGCGACGAGGTCGCGGACCTCGGCGAGCAGGCCGGGATCGACGGCGGGCGTGGGGATCTCGCTCATGGGCCCATCCCATCACGCCTCCTGCACACCCGTCCTGTCCCGTCCGGCGGTCGACCTAGGTGTACCCGGCCATCACGTTGATGACACTCGTTGAGCGGGAGTCTTGCCCCCAAGC